>CAIJZG010000229.1 GCA_903825065.1 uncultured Bacteroidota bacterium | reverse complement strand
ATGGCGGATCTAATTGCTTTTAATAAAAAAGAAGAAGCAACTGCCATGCCTTACTTTAAACAAGAAACCATAGAAAGTAGCCAGGCTAAAACTGATTTGAATAGTAAAGAATATACAGATGCTTTGCAAAAAACATTGACTAGTAGAAAAATAATCGATTCAATACTTCAACAAAATAAATTAGATTCAATAGTAGGAACCAGCATCGGACCTGCTACTCCTATAGATTTGATAAATGGAGATTCCGATTCAGGTTTTTATTTTTGTCCACCGGCAGCCATGGCAGGTTATCCGCATATTACTGTGCCAATGGGAGATATTAGCGGATTATCAGTTGGATTATCTTTTGTAGCCAGTGCCTATCAAGAAGCAATCATTATTTCATTTGCTTATGCGTATGAACAGGCGACAAATATGCGTAAGGCTCCTAAATTTTTGTCAACGCTTTATCCAATTTAAGAAATACAGGTTATTAATTAGTAGGATAAATCTTCTTGCACTAAACCAACTAAGGCTTAAAACTTTAGTTGGTTTTTTTATTTTTTTTAATGGTTTAAGAAAAATCCGATAACTTAATTCTATATAAAACCACATATGAAAAAGATTGCCTTGCTGTGTTTGACAGCTTTAATATTATTGAATGTAACGAATGGAATTGCGCAAGTAAGTAAAGCACCTGCCTATCCTTTAATAACACATAACCCATATTTTAGTATTTGGTCCTTTTCAGATTTATTAAATGAATCAACTACCAAGCATTGGACGGGTGCACCAAATTCAATGCTCGGACTCATTAAAGTGGATGGGAAAGTGTTTCGCTTCTTAGGTAATGAAGATACTTTAAAGAATCTGTCTATTGAACCTGCACAACAGGTGGCATTAGATATGAATGCTACACAAACGCTTTATACATTTTCTTGTGGCGGCATTCAATTGAATGTGAGTTTTACTTCTCCTTTAATTATTACAGATTTATCAATCATGTCTCGGCCGGTTTCTTATATTAATATGAAAACAAAGTCGATTGATAATAAAACGCATCAGGTACAATTATTTGTTGGCTTATCTTCTCAGTTAGCTTCAAATACTGCAGATCAAGAAATGAATGCACAAATCTTTAGCGCAAATCAATTGAGTATTTTAAAAGTGGGAACCGTTGAGCAGCCTTTATTGAAAAAAACTGGGGATGATTTAAGAATTGATTGGGGCTATGCTTATATCGCAGCTAATGCTAGCAAAACAACGCAATCGATTTTAAATATACTCGAGGCTGTAAAAAATTTCACTAAACCTACCGAGCCAGTTACCCCATTTGGTAAGCATGTAAATGGCAAAAAACTTTTTTTAAATACCCTATTTAAAGAGGAGACCATTTCTCTAAAAGAACAAGATCATTTATTGTTAGTGGGATATGATGAATTATATGCAATTCAATATTTCAAAGAAAATCTAAAACCTTGGTGGAAATTAGATCCTACAATGACTATGGAAAAAATGTTGCAAAAAGCAGAAAATGAATATGCAAACGTAATAGCAAAATGTAAAGAATTGAATCAGCTTATTTATGATGATGCTATTAAAGCTGGCGGTACTGAATATGCGCAACTTTGTATTACCGCTTATCGTCAATCAATTGCTGCACATAATCTGGTTCAGAGTACACAAAATGGTGATCTATTATTTTTGTCAAAAGAAAATTATAGCAATGGAAGTATTAACACGGTAGATGTAACTTATCCATCAGCACCATTATTTTTAGCGTACAATCCTGCATTGATGAAAGGAATGCTAAATGGCATATTTTATTTTAGCGAAAAAAGTGGATTGTATGATCGGCCCTATGCAGCCCATGATCTTGGAACGTATCCCATTGCAAATGGACAAACTTATCCCGAAGGAATGCCGGTTGAAGAATCAGGCAATATGATTATTTTAACCGGTGCGATAGTTAAAGCAGATGGCCATGCAGATTATGCAAATAAGCATTGGGCAACGCTTACTCAATGGGTGCATTTTTTAGAAAAGGAAGGGTTGGATCCAGCTAATCAATTATGCACCGATGATTTTGCTGGTCATTTAGCTCGTAATGCCAATTTAGCAATTAAAGCGATCATTGGTATCCGGTGTTATGCAATGATGGCAAGTAAATTAGGTAAAACCGAATTAGCAAATAAATACAGTACACTTGCCAATGAGATGGTCTCAAAATGGCAAACATTGGCAGGAGCAGGAGATCATTATGGACTGACTTATAACGACAAAAATACCTGGAGTCAGAAATACAATATGGTATGGGATAAAGTATTGGGCTTTCATATCTTCCCACAAAAAGTGTACGATACTGAAATTGCTTATTATTTAACCAAGCAAAATGCATTTGGTTTGCCATTGGATAGTCGTAAAACATATACCAAATCTGATTGGATAACATGGACTGCAACTTTAGCTAATTCTAAAGCTGATTTTGAAGCCTTAATTCATCCTGTGTATCATTTTAGTACAGCAACTCCTACAAGGGTGCCATTAAGCGATTGGCATGAGACAATGAATGGTAAACAAATTGGATTTCAGGCAAGAAGTGTGGTGGGAGGATATTTTATAAAAGTGTTAGAAAAGAAGTGGCAAAAATAAAAAACAAATCCTGTAGGCTCCCCTTATTTTAGTGCCAGTCTTAATTAGAGTTTTCTAAGTTATTCATTTTTTGGTTTCCAACGATTTTATCCACTAAACGGCTCTCTTCAATTTTTGGATTATTTACGCTCGCCGTTTGTGGAT
>CAIJZG010000228.1 GCA_903825065.1 uncultured Bacteroidota bacterium | reverse complement strand
TTTGTTTAATAGATGATAATGAGAATCAGCTTGAATCTCAAATGAATCAAATCCATAAACTTAATAAATCAAATTCCTCAAAAACTGCTGAAAACTATTTTAAGTTTTTCTCTCCATTTTATTTACAAAAGCAAAATATTAATGAAACAACTTTTGAGGAGAAGTTTATTTCACCATATCCATTTTCTTCGGATTTAGTATATCATTTTTTTGATATCCACTCGCCCCCGCCTCGATGTTGAAAATAAATACCAATTGGGCTATCTAAAAAGATCGCTGCAAAATTGATTATTTCAACATTAAAATATTTAAATGAATCGACTAATCTTAGGATTATTATTAGTATGTTTTTTTGTAACTAGTAATGCTCAAAATGAATTAAAGGGTGTAGTTAAAGATAATAAATCAGGTCTCCCCTTAGCTGCAGTTTCAATATACCTGCCCGACTTCAAAAAAAATGTGAGTACAAATAATGAAGGTGTTTATAGTATTAAAAATATTCCTTCAGGTGATTTTTTAATTCAGATAAGTTTGGTAGGATATGGTAAAAAAGTAGAAGAAGTAAGAATAAAAGGAGTCACAATAAAAGATTTCTTCTTAGAAGTAAGTACTAATACTTTGAAGGAAGTAGTTGTAACTGGGGTTATTGCAGCAATTGATAATCAACAAACCCCCTATGCTATTTCAACTGTTGATAATACAGAACTTTTACAAACAAGTGCAACCAATGCAATAGACGCAATTTCAAAAGTTGCTGGAGTTTCGGCAATGACAAACGGACAATCGATTTCTAAGCCAGTTATCAGAGGGCTTGGGTACAATCGAGTGCTTACCATAAATGATGGCGTTAAGCAAATGGGACAGGTTTGGTTTGATGAATTTGGAATTGAAGTAGATCCTAATTCTGTTAATAGGTATGAAATTTTAAAAGGACCAGGTTCTTTGGCATATGGCTCAGATGCCATTGCTGGCGTAATTAATATGATTCCGGAACAACCGCTTCCAGAAGGTATAACAAAAGGAGACATTCTTTTGAACTATCAAACTAATAATGGGCTTATCAATAATATGTTGCATTTGGCTGGGACAAAAAATGGTATTTCCTGGAGTGCTAGATTAGATAATACGATGGCCCATGCCTATCAAAATCCTTTTGATGGATATGTATTGAATTCCCAATTCAGAAATTTTAATACTGATGGAACAATAGGCGTTCACAAAAAATGGGGCTATACTCAAATTCACGCCAGTTATTTTGATATGCATAATGGAATTGTTGATGGAACAAGAGATTCAGCAACAGGAACTATGGAAAGAATGGTTTCTTATCCAGGCTTAAATAGTGGAGAACCAACTTATGTATTACCTACAAATCAAGAACAAAAATCGTATGATGCCTTTGTGATCAATCAAAGAATACAACATACAAAATTGGTTTGGGATAATGCAATTGCAGTAGGAGAGGGAAGAATTCAAGCAGTTTTTTCTTGGCAAAAAAATCAGCACGAAGAATCTAATGATCCTACTATTCCAAATACATCGAATATTTATTACAATTCAACCGGTGCAACTTTTGATGTTAAATATATCTCACCACAAAAAGCTGGATTTAATTTTGCTACAGGTACTAATGGGATGTATCAATCATCTCAAAGTCTGGGAACATTAATGCTGATTCCGAATTACCATTTTTTTGAGATTGGGGGGTATTTAATAGTAAATCAAAAAATTGGTAAATTAAATTTGAGCGGAGGTATCCGTTATGATACCCGAAGTTTTAGTGGAATAGATCATTGGGTTGATTCTACAAATCAAGAACCGGTTTTACCAACTGATCCAAATGCACTGCACGAATTCCAAGGGTTCACATCAAAATTTAGCGGACTGTCTTTTAGTTTTGGAGGCACTTATCATTTATCAAACAATTCGTATATCAAAGCAAATATTTCTCGTGGGTGGAGAGCACCAAATGTGTCTGAGTGCGGTGCAAATGGAGTTCATGATGGTACAGTCGTTTATGAAATAGGGGATAACACGATTAAGCCAGAAACGAGTTTAGAAGAAGATGTAACTTTTGGAATAAGTTCTAAAGATGTTGGTATTGAACTAAATTTATTTAATAATAATATTGATAAGTTTATATATGCCGAAGGCTTGCAAAGCGTTTTCGGCGGTGATAGTATTAATAATTCCTTGAACTCAGCAGGACTTGGTGAGGCACCAGTTTATAAGTTCACTCAAGGCTCCGCACATTTATACGGTGGAGAACTTACTTTAAATATTCATCCAACTAATTTGCCCTGGGTTGAATTTAATTCAACATTAAGTATGGTTGATGGGGGCTTATCAAATGTTTCTATTAATGAAAAGTATTTGCCTTTTGTGCCGCCAACAAGAATAACGGCAGACTTCAAATTTCCAATTAAACAAATTGGAAAATCTATTAAGGATGCCTATTTTAAAATAGGACTATTAAGCTGTTTTGATCAAAATCATATCTATAAACAATATTCAATTTATAATGGACTAAATACTGCATTAACTCCTTTTGAATACGCAGCAAGCAACTCAGCAACAAAAGGATATACCTTGTTTAATGCAAGTTTTGGTGGTGATTTTGTAGTGAAGGGTAAGTTGGTTTGTAAACTATTCGTGATTTGTAATAATCTATTGAATACAGGCTATATGGATTATATGAGTCGGTTTAAGTATTTGCCGGTAAACTATACTTCAAATAGAGTAGGGGTATTTAATATGGGAAGAAATGTGAGTTTGAAATTGTTAATCCCAATTAATTTTTAACTTTAAAAATAGCCTGATCAATTTAATAAACAATTTTGATCAGGCTATTCCAAATTAAATGATATGGAGCTTTTTTAAGCTTTCAATTATTTGTGATTCTACTTTTTCTTCTGAAATAATTTCTGGAACAAATTTTCTCCCACTAACTTTTTCAAAAAGCTCAATATATCTTTTGCTAATAGTATCAATCCATTCTTCGGACATTTCTGGTACAACTTGTCCTTCCTTACCCATAAAATTGTTAGCAATCAACCATTCTCTCACAAATTCTTTACTTAATTGTTTTTGTTTTTCACCTAAAATTTGTCTTGATTCAAAACCTTCCGAATAAAAATACCTGGAGGAGTCGGGTGTATGCACTTCGTCCATTAAAAAAATGGTATCTCCAATTTTGCCAAATTCGTATTTGGTATCAGCAAGGATTAGGCCTTGCTTAAGCGCAATTTCTTTTCCTCTTTGAAAAAGAGCCAATGCATACTTTTCTAAAATAGCCCAATCAGCCTCTGATGCTAATCCTTGTGCAATAATTTCTTCTTTGGAAATATCTTCGTCATGCCCAGCATCTGCTTTTGTAGAAGGTGTTATTATTGGATTAGGGAAAAAATCATTTTCTTTTAATCCCTCAGCCATATTAACCCCACAAAGTTTTCTAGATCCTGATTGGTATGTTCTCCATGCATGGCCAACCAGATTTCCTCTTACAACCATCTCTATTTTAAAGGGGACACATTTTTTTCCAATTGAAACATTCGGCGAAGGCACATCAATTAACCAGTTTGGGCAGATATCTTTAGTTGCATCGAGCATAATTGCAGCTATTTGATTTAAAACCTGACCTTTAAAAGGAATAGGTTTTGGTAAAATCACATCAAATGCGGAGATCCTGTCACTGGCTAACATAACAAGCCAATCTTGATGAATCGTATAAACATCTCTTACTTTACCATGATATATGGCTGTTTGTGAAGGGAATTGATAATTGCGCATGAACAAAAATAGAAAGGCTAATCTTATAAATTGCTACTATTAATTTGTTTTTCTCAACAGATCTAATTGATTTGTGGACAAATTAAATTTTTGCATAAATATAACAATTGCTACTTTTAACAAAACGTTCTAATTAAACTTGCTATTATGAGAAGATTATACACGAGTTGTGTGTTAGTGTTGATAGCTTTTGGCTTGTCTTTTAATGCCACTGCTCAACAATCTACCAATATTTCAGGTAGTGTTAAAAATTCCAAATCAAAAGAAGCGGTTTCCGCCGTTTCAATTACTGTTAAGGGTAGTTCAACTGGAACTTTCACTGATGATAAAGGAAATTTTAAATTTGCTACAGTTCAAAAAACACCATTTACTGTAATTATTTCTTCAGTTGGCTATTCCAATAAGGAAGTAGTTGTTAAGAACGACAATCAAGTAATTGATGTGGAGTTAGATGCAGCCTTCACTTTAGGAGATGAGGTAGTAGTTGCTGCTTCAAGAGTTCCAGAAAGAATTTTGGAGTCTCCTGTTTCTATTGAGAGAATTGGTGCTAAAGCTATTTTAAACTCTCCTGCTTCAAATTATTATGATATGATCACAAATCTTAAAGGTGTAGATATTGTGGCAGCAAGTTTAACTTTCAAAAGCGTGGGAACTCGTGGTTTTAATAGTTCAGGAAATGAAAGATTAAATCAAATCGTTGATGGTATGGATAACCAGGCCCCAGGTTTGAATTTCTCGGTAGGTAATATTATTGGATTGACAGAACTGGATGTGGATAATATTGAATTATTACCCGGCGCTTCTTCTGCATTGTATGGTCCGGGTGGTATGAATGGTACTTTATTGATTAATAGCAAAAATCCATTTAAATATCAGGGTCTAAGCTTTCAGGTTAAACAAGGGCTAACTAATGTTGATAACAAACAACGTGCTCAGTCACCATTCTCCGATTGGTCTGTTCGTTGGGCTAAAAAGGTTTCAGATAAATTTGCTTATAAAATTGGAGCAGAATATACCCAGGCTACAGATTGGTTAGCTAACAATACCGAAAACTACGATCGTAATGGAACACCTCAAAATCCTAACGGGGTAGTAAAACCCGGATATAGAGCGATAGACCCCAATTATGATGGTGTAAACATTTATGGAGATGAAACTAATGCCAATTTAAGTAGTGTGGCAAATAGTGTTTTGAAACTAATGCCTGCTGGTGTAGTCCCGGCATCAAATGGATTTTTAGCTGCAAATCCTGGAGCTAGACTTTCGAATTACAATAGCTTCTTAACTGCAATCGGAGCAGGTGCGTTGGTTGCTGGGGGATATTCTCCAATAATATATGGAGCTTCACCATCCCGAAATTTATTTAATAATCAATTTGTAAGTCGTACCGGATACGCAGAACAAGATGTTATTGATCCGATTACTAGTAATTTTAAATTATCTGGCGGATTGTATTATAAGCTCTCTGACAAATTAGAAGCTTCCGTTACTGCAAATTGGGGTACAGGTACAACCGTTTATACTGGAGCCGACCGTTATTCAATTAAAGATTTCAAGATGGGGCAATATAAGCTTGAATTGAAATCAAAAAATTGGTATTTACGTGGTTATACAACAGCTGAAAATTCTGGAAATTCCTATGTAACTACTACCACTACTCGTTTATTTAATGAGGCTTGGAAATCTAGTACTGCGTGGTATCCCGCTTATCTTGCTGCTTATGCGAGTGCTGCTGATGGTGGATTGTCACAGAGTCAAGCACATGGTGCGGCTCGTTCTTATGCAGACCAAGGAAGGCCAACGGGCTTCCAATTGTATAATCCTTTATTTCAAGCTATAGCTCAAACACCAATCTCTAAGGGTGGTGGTTTATTCTTAGATAGAACAAAAGCATATACTGCGGAAGGTCAATATAATTTAACTGAAGCCCTAGGGTTGGCAAAATCAGGAACTGACTTATTAGTAGGAGGCAGTTGGAGACAATATGTATTGAACTCTCAGGGCACTATTTTTGCAGATACTACTGGTCCTATCAAAATTGCTGAAACTGGCGCTTATGCACAATTGTCTCAGCGCTTATTTGAAGACTTTTTAAAAATTACTGTTTCTGGACGTTATGATAAAAATGTGAATTTTGCAGGTCACTTTACTCCAAGAGCTTCGGCAGTTTTAAAATTAGCAAAAGATCATAACCTTCGCTTTTCTTATCAGTCGGCTTACCGTTTCCCAACTACTCAAAACCAATGGATCAATTTAAGTACTTCTCAAGGTCGTTTAATGGGTGGTTTACCTCAGCTGAGAGATTATTATCATTTCTCAACCAATCCTGCTTATACATTGGCTAGTGTAACTGCATTCGGTCAAAGTGCAGCACTTGGTGCTCCCAACCCCGGATTATTACAAGTTCAGCAATTTGGAGAATTTAAACCTGAATCAAGTACTTCATTTGAAGTTGGTTATAAAGGCTTATTTGCTAAAAGGATTTTAATTGATGTCTATGCTTATTGGGCTAAATACAAAGACTTCTTAGGAGGTGTAACTGTTATCCAATCAAACAATGGGTCTCCAGCTGGTTTAATTGGCTACAATCCTGATTTTACTCCAGGTAATGCTTCTTTAACTAGAAATATATATAGTGTTTCTGTAAATCAGACTACAGATGTAAATACCAACGGTTGGGGTGCATCAATTGAGTATTTATTACCTAAGAATTTTTCTGTTAGTGGTAATGTGTATTCTGATATGATTGGAGCAACACCTGTAGGATTTGTAACCTATTTTAATACTCCAAAATACAGGGTAAATGCAGCATTCAATAATTCTGGATTCGGGCCTAAGAATTTACTTGGATTTAGCATAGTATACAGATGGTTAGATGGGTTCCATTATGATGGTACTTTTGCCTCTGGTGAAGTTGCTTCTTATCAAACATTGGATGCAATGGTGAGCTTGAAATTCCCTAAAACCAAATCAATGCTAAAAGTGGGTGGTACCAATATCTTAAATAAATATTACTATACCGGTTATGGTAACCCACAAATTGGTGGTTTATATTATGTAAGTTTTGGATGGAACGTATTTTAATAGATAGGTTTTAAACCATGAAAAATCCTCTCCAACTGGTCGGAGAGGATTTTTTGTTGGTAAAAGACCTAAGTCTTTTGGTTTTATAGGTGATAATCTTATATTTTTGCTCCTCATTTAATTCAAAGTACTTATGCGTTCAATTGCTTTCAGAGAGGCTTTAAGAGAAGCCATGCAAGAAGAGATGAGAAGAGACGAGAGGGTCTTTTTAATGGGTGAAGAGGTAGCCGAATACAATGGCGCTTATAAAGTAAGTCAGGGTATGCTGGCTGAATTCGGCGAAAAAAGGGTGATAGATACGCCAATTGCAGAGTTAGGTTTTGCTGCAGTGGCTGTTGGAGCTGCTCAAAACGGACTAAGACCAATTGTTGAATTCATGACTTGGAATTTTGCAGTTCTTCCAATGGACCAGATCCTGAATACGGCTTCAAAAATGTTAGCTATGAGTGGCGGACAAATTGGCTGCCCCATTGTTTTCAGAGGTCCAGGTGGAAGTGCTGGTCAATTAGGAGCCCAACATAGTACCGCTTTTGAAAGCTATTATGCGAATATTCCAGGCTTGAAAGTGGTTTCTCCTTCAAATGGATATGATGCAAAAGGATTAATGAAACAAGCCATTCGCTATGAAGAAGATCCTGTAATGTTTATGGAAAGTGAAGTGATGTATGGTGATAAATGTGAGGTGCCAGAAGAAGAATATTATATTCCATTGGGAAAGGCTGATGTGAAAAGACAAGGAAGAGACGTAACTATTGTTTCTTATAATAAGATGATGAAAGTGGCGCTAGGTGCCGCAGCTGAATTAGAAAAAGAAGGTATTAGTGCAGAAGTAATCGATCTTAGAACTATTCGCCCGCTCGATTGGGATACGATTGTAGAAAGCGTTAAAAAAACAAATCGCTTAGTAATTGTGGAAGAGCAATGGCCATTTGCTTCTATTTCATCAGAAATAACTTATCGCATTCAAAAAGAAGCATTTGATTATTTAGATGCCCCAATACGCAGAATAACCAGTGCTGATGCACCTATGCACTATGCACCTAATTTAGCCGCTTTGGCAATTCCTGATATTGACAGAACAGTTCGATTAGTGAAAGAAGTGGTTAATCAAAAGAAATAAAATTCTTTTAATATTAATTTTTCATTGAATCCCGAAACATCTTTAAAAAGAAGTTTCGGGGTTCTTATTTTTATAAAGTGAAGTATCTTTTTATTGTCTTTTTAATGGTAGCTTTTATTGATATAAAAGCTCAACAAAACATCCCACAATACAACCAACAAGACAGTTTAATGCCTGTTTTGGTTCAAGCTTTCAGTCACTCCACTAAATGGAAAGAAGCTGGAGCAGCTGTGGCATTATTAAATTATTCGGATCTTAATTCTTATTCACCAACTTCAATGGTGCCTGCTTTTAATAAAATCAGTGGAGTGAGAATGGAGGAAAGGTCACCCGGAAGTTATCGGTTATCAATTAGAGGAAGTTTATTGAGATCACCATTTGGAGTAAGAAATACTAAGATCTATTGGAATGAATTTCCATTATCTGATGCTACAGGCAATACCTATTTAAATTTGCTGGATTTAAGTCAAATTGAAGCCGCTGAAATTGTGAAGGGGCCTGCAGGTAGTATTTATGGAGCCGGAACTGGGGGTGTTGTTCTTTTAAAATCATTCTTACCATTCTCAGATTCAACTCAACAACATTTTAAAGTTGGCTTAGAACAAGGGGCCTATGGCTTGAAGAAGGAGCAGCTATCTTGGAAAACACACACCAAAAATTTTAGCAGCGAATTAAATCATTCATATTTATATTCTGATGGTTATCGAGATCAATCAGCTATGCGAAAATTCAATTTATTGTATCAAGCATCCTTGCAGCTTTCAGAACACCAGTTAGACTTTTTAGGATGGATTACTGATCTTTATTATCAAACTCCGGGCGGTATTACTTTAGTTCAAATGCAAGCCAATCCTAAACTCTCTAGGCAGGCGACTTCAACATTGCCCAGTGCTATCCAACAAAAGTCTGCTATTTATAATAAAACCGTTTTTGCCGGATTAAATGATCAATGGGAAATGGGGAGGGGTGCAACTTTACATTCATTTATTTCTCTAAATAATACAAGATTTGAAAATCCATTCATTACTAATTATGAGTTTAGAAATGAAACGAATGCAAGCTTGGGATCTAAATTAATTGTTCAATCAAATGATCATGCCTTGCAATGGGTTAGTGGTTTTGAATGGCTTTATAATCATTCTGTGATCACTGACTTTGGGAATAAAAAAGGAATACCCGATACACTTCAATTTAATGATCAAGCATTTGCAAATCAATGGAGTGTTTATACCCAATTGCAACAAATATATTGGGATAAACTACATATTAATACAGGAATAAGTTTGAATCAACAATTATATCAATATCAACGTGTATCAAACCCTTTATCAATTGTACAATATAAAAATACACATATAGTTCCTGCACCTCGCTTATCAATCTTGTACGATTTGAATTCTTCCATCGCCGCCTATGGTTTAGCAGCTTATGGTTTTTCTCCTGCTTCCTTAGCAGAACTGCGGCCTTCAGATGGAAATTATTATGGAGAGTTACAACCAGAAAAAGGGTGGAATTTGGAAATTGGCTTAAAGGGCTTTTTGTTTCAACATCTCATTCAGTTCGATTTTGCTTATTACCATTTTCAATTGAAAGACGCAATAGTTAGTAGAAACAATGCTGCAGGTGCCCAATATTTTATCAATGCAGGTTCTACTATGCAGCAAGGTGTTGAAGCTACTATCAAAGCATTTGTATTAAAAAATAAAAAAGGGTTACTTAATCAGGTAACTGTTTGGGGTTCACAAAGCTTTCAGCCCTATCATTTTATTAGTTACCAACAGGGCAATATTAACTATGCTGGTAATATGCTTACTGGTGTACCTAGAAATATTTTGGTAGCAGGTATTGATTTTGTTTTTCTGAAAAAACTAATTCTGAACTCATCTTTAAATTGCGTGTCTCGAATTCCATTAACAGATGCGAATGATGCTTTTGCAAATGCTTATCAATTACTACAAATAAAACTTGAGTTCCCTGTCAATTTTAAAAAATGTCAAGCTCGTTTTTTTGCTGGTATTGATAATGGGTTAAACCAAAATTATAGTTTGGGTAACGATATAAATGCTGCTGCTAAAAGATTTTATAATCCTGCTGCAGCCAGGAATTATTTTGCAGGAATTCATTTATCATTTGATAATTAGGCAATGATTATCTTAGCAGTACAGAATTAAATAAATCTATGGCTCAAATTCTTATTATTGATGACGAACGTTCTATTAGGAATGTGTTGAAGGATATATTAACCAATGAAGGCTTCAAAGTAGAAGAAGCTGCCGATGGGGAAGAAGGATTAAAGAAGTTTCATGCTAATTCTTATGATTTGGTTTTGTGTGATATAAAGATGCCCAAATTGGATGGATTAGAATTTTTGGATAATATTATTCAAGCGAATTCAGAAGTCCCTGTAATAATGATTAGTGGTCACGGCAATATAGAAACAGCTGTGGATGCTGTAAAAAAAGGTGCTTATGATTATATTTCAAAACCCCCAGATTTGAATCGGTTACTGATTACAATTAGAAATGCCTTAGATAAAAATAACTTGGTTAAAGAGGCCAAAGTACTAAAGAGAAAGGTTTCTAGAGTACAAGAGATTATAGGTAATAGCGATGCAATTAATAAAATAAAAGAAACTATTGAAAAAGTAGCGACTACGGATGCCAGGGTTTTGGTAACTGGGGAGAATGGAACCGGAAAGGAATTGGTTGCGAGGTGGCTGCATGAAAAAAGCAATAGATCTGCTGGTCCGATTATAGAAGTCAACTGTGCCGCAATACCATCGGAATTAATTGAAAGCGAATTGTTCGGTCATGAGAAAGGCTCTTTCACTTCAGCCATTAAACAAAGGATTGGAAAATTTGAACAGGCAAATGGGGGTACTTTATTTCTTGATGAAATTGGGGATATGAGTTTATCTGCACAAGCAAAAGTGTTGAGAGCTTTGCAAGAATCAAAGATAACTAGAGTAGGGGGAGATAAAGAAATTTCAATAGATGTAAGGGTGATTGCTGCAACTAATAAAGATCTTTTAAAAGAAGTAGAGTTAAAAAACTTTAGATTGGATTTGTATCATAGATTAGGTGTTATTTTAATTCAGGTACCTTCCCTTAATCAACGTTTAGAAGATATCCCGTTATTAGTTGATAAATTTCTTATGGATATTGCCCAAGAATATGGTCAAGCTACAAAAACGATAGATAAAAAAGCAATGGAAGCTTTGCAATTGCACAACTGGACAGGTAATATCAGAGAACTAAGAAATGTGGTTGAGCGATTAATTATACTTTCAGGGAAAACAATTACAGTATCAGATATCTCTAGTTTTGTAATTCCTGGCTCTTAAAATTTATTGGAAAATGAATCATTTCTTCCATTGATTTTAAACAAAACAAATTTGGAGAGATGATGCTAATGTTTTTTGTACTAGGACCAGAAGCGATGATTTTTACAGCTGGAAAAAGATTTTGTAATTCTACTACAAAATCGTTTAAAGTTTTTCCTGTTAGATTGGTGATGAGGTGAAAGTATAAATGTGTTACACCTCTTTGTTCAACACATAATGATATATCTGAAATAGAAGTATTAGTGCCAAGATAAATTACTCGTCTTCCATTTTTCTTGAAAAGCCAATGACCAAATAGTAATGGAATTTCGTGAAACTCCCCGATAGGTGTAAATAATAAAGTTAATTCTTTTGAATCAGAGGTTGTATTTGGTAATTCTTCAATGGCTCTTATGATTCTTGTTTTTATGAGATTTGAAGCAAAATGTTCTTGAGCTGGAATCATATGATTAGTTAACCAAAGCAGTCCCATTCGTTTTAATAAATGATAAGCAACTTCTGATATAGCTATTTCAAATCCCAGCTTTGAAATGGCATTGTTTAAAATAGTGTCAAAATCAGCAGCATTAAAATCAAGTATTGCGCTAATTAATTGTAAAATATAGGCTTCAGTAGTTTTAGAATTGTTACTGTCTATATTGGCAAAAGTATTTATAGCTTCTGCACTTAATTTAGCAATTTGAGAAATTTTAAAATCTGATTCATATAAATAAGTGATTCGAAGTATTGTCTTCAGATCCTCATTATCATAATAGCGGTGCTTACTATCCTTCCTTTTTGAAATAATGAGATTATATCTTTTTTCCCAAACTCGAAGTGTATGAGCTTTAATACCAGTTAGATTCTCTATATCTTTAATGCTAAAATAATCCATTCTTTTAAAAAGTAGGTGTTTAATGTTTTGATTAAATTAGCATATTATGTTAAACGCTAGCTAATTTAGGAAAACTTTTCTTGAAGAATACATAATGTGTAATTGAAAAGGATATTTTTGTTATAATAATTGAATATTATGGGTTTACTATTGTTTTTTGTAGGGTTAATTGGTTGGCATATCGGTATGTATGGTATGTTTCAGAAGGCTGGAATAACCCCTTGGAAGGCATTAGTGCCTTTTTATAATACATGGCTGATTGTAGAAAAAACAGAATTAAAGAAATATTGGTTCTGGTTACAGTTAATTCCAGTTGCTGGTCAATTCATTACTATTTGGATTACTATCATTTTTGTGATGCAATTCAAACGGGTCAATATGATGCATCATACTGCCACTGTATTAATTCCTTTTATTTATTTCCCTTATCTGGGTTTTTCAAAAAATGAAAAATTTTATGGCCCTTCTGTCATGAAATTATATCATAAACCTGCATCCAGGGAATGGATCGATGCGGGTGTTTTTGCAATTGTAGCAGCCACTATAATTAGAACATTTTTTTTTGAAGCTTATGTTATTCCATCTGGAAGTATGGAGAAAACGCTTTTAGTAAACGACTTTCTTTTTGTAAATAAGATGAGTTATGGTGCTAGAATTCCTCAAACTCCTTTGTCTTTCCCATTTGTACATAATACTATGCCGGGCTCTATTACAACGCCCTCCTACTTAAAATGGATTCAAATCCCTTATAAAAGGTTGCCAGCATTCACTCCTGTAAAAAGAAATGATGTGGTTGTATTTAATGTTCCTGCAGGCGATACCATTATCAATCTTCCGGAATATGGAAGTAAAATGCTTTACTATGATGTATTACGTACACAATTTAAGGGTGATAGAGACGCATTGATGAATCAGTTCCCGGTAATTGTCCATCCAATGGATAAAACGGATAACTATATTAAAAGATGTGTGGCAGAAGGAGGAGATATGTTGCAAATTAAAAATGCGGAACTTTATATTAATGGACAAAAAGCCTATTTGCCCAATGCATCTCAAACAGAATATCTTGTTGAAACTAATGGTACCAATTTCTCAGAAGATTTTTTAATGACTTCGCTTGGAATTAATGTGCAGGATACAGAGGGGCAAATTCAACCAATAGAAAATAAGCCCAATCTTTTTAAGATTAATATGACTCCTCAAGAATTTGAATTGATTAAAAAACAACCGAATGTAAAATCTGCAAACCTTTATGTAGATAATTATGTAGGTGGTTATTTCCCATTTGATGATGCTAATTTTCCGTTTAGCTTGGATAATTTCGGGCCCATTAAAATTCCTAAAAAAGGTGAGACAATTTCATTGACGCCTCAAAATATTGCTCTTTACAGAAGATTAATATCAGTTTATGAACATAATGTTTTAGATGAACAAAATGGTAAAATTGTTATTAATGGAAAGGAAACAAATTCATATACTCCTATCTATAATTATTATTGGATGATGGGAGATAATAGACATCGAAGTCAGGATAGCCGCTTCTGGGGATTTGTACCAGAAACAAATATAGTAGGTAAGGCATCTATGATTTGGTTTAGCTACGAAAAAGGACCTCGTTGGAGCCGTTTGTTCAATGCTATTAAATAACTTATCTTTAAAATACATGGGGTCCTCATAGTTCTTTGCTATGGGGACTTTTTTGTCTAATATATTTTTATGGAAAAAAAGCTTATTCAGGTTTATTTCGATGAATATCAGGATATTAATCACCTAAAAACGCAAGATGCCTCTTTATTGCAAGCTGCAAGAGAAGCGATTATATTATCTTATGCTCCTTATTCTAAATTCCAGGTGGGGGCCGCTGCCAGACTTATCAATGGCGTTATCTTAAAAGGAAGTAATCAAGAAAATGCAAGTTTTCCAGCAGGATTATGTGCAGAAAGGGTTCTATTATCCATTTGTTCATCGCTTTATCCGGGCATTCCAATAATTGATTTGGCAGTAAGTTATCATAATCAATTAGGTGAAAGCAATAAACCAATTAGTCCTTGTGGTATATGCCGACAAAGTTTAACTGAATATGAAAATGTTGTTAATCATAGAATTCGATTGATTTTAGGAGGGATGGCCGGTAAAGTTTTTATCATTGAAAAAGCAACTGATTTATTGCCTCTTGGATTTTCTTTTACAGATATGAAATAAGTATTTAAAAAGGAAAGCTATTGAATTTCTAAATGGGCATTTATTAAATTAAGATTTTACTATTATTTTAAATTATGGTTAATCAAGTTCAAAAAAGAAGTCTTTTTATAACTTATTTGAAGCTTGGGTATCTTTTGCATCTAATGACAAGTTTGGAATTAGTGCTTAT
>CAIJZG010000227.1 GCA_903825065.1 uncultured Bacteroidota bacterium | reverse complement strand
TGCATCCGATTCTTTCGCATTTCATCATAGAAATCATTAACTGATTTAATTTGTTCATCAGTAAGTGGAATGTCTTTGAATTTTTTATTGTTGTCTTCTCTTATTTCTTTCATTTTTGACATGCGTTCATCTTCACTCAAATCTCGCATACCTCTCATGGCAGTTTGAGAAGCAATTTGAATTTCCAACACCTTGTCTGCTTGAGCGTCGGTTAGTTTTGTTTTTTCTATCAATTGTGGTTTTACTCGTTGCTTCATCATTTCGAGCATTTTTGCAGGGTCCATTTGTTGACCACCACCTGGAGGTTGTGCCATGATTGTATTGAATGATGCAATCAATACAAGGGCAACTAATGCAAGTACTTTTTTCATATTTTAATTGTTTTTCTCATGTTAAGTTAGCACTTGCCTGATTCTTTAAAATGATTATCGGTGAAGCCTTTTTTTAAGTCGGCCTGTATTTGTTAAAAAAATAGCCTTGATCCAAATGGAAGAAGGCTATCATTGATCAAGTCTAAAATATTATCTTAAGAACAACATTTCACGGTATTTAGGAAGGGTCCAGATTTCATCATCAACCAGAGCTTCCAATTTGTCAACATGGTAACGTATTATATCGAAATATGCAGCTTTTACTTGGCTTTCATATGCGATAGCTTTTGTACGTGTATTTTCTATATTGTTAGCAATTTTACGTGCTTCTACCATTGCATGCGTTTTCTCATGAATCACTTGAATATGTTCACTTACTTGCTTTAAGATAGAAAGCTGACTAGCATATGCAGCTTCTGGTAAGCCTGCTTCTTTTAAACCATTAATATTAGTCAATAAACCATTTTGATATTTGATAGCAGCTGGGATTATATGGTTTAATGCTAGATCTCCCATTACACGTCCTTCAATCTGAACTTTTTTCAAATAATTTTCTAATTCAATTTCGTGGCGAGCTTCTAATTCAATATGGTTATAAATGCCATTAGATTCGAAAAGGTGTTTTGCTTTATCAGTACCTAATGCATCGAATGCTAAAGGTGTTGTTTTGACATTTTCCAAACCTCTTCTTTGAGCTTCTCTAGCCCATTCTGCACTGTAACCATCACCTTCAAATAATACGTTTTTGCTCTCAACAATATAACGTTGTATAACGTGCATGATTGCAATTTCTTTTTTGTCGCCTTTCTCAATTAAAGAGTCAACATCTTTTTTAAATTGCTTCAAAGTAGCAGCAATAATAGTATTCAAGGCAATCATTGGATTGGCACAGTTAGCGGTTGAGCCTACTGCACGGAATTCAAATTTGTTTCCGGTGAATGCAAAAGGTGAAGTTCTGTTACGATCTGTATTGTCTAATAACAATTCAGGTATGCTGCGGTGTAAATCTAATTTCAAGATAGCTTCATCCTGTTCGTCAAATTTATCTCCTACTCTAGATTCGATATCAGATAATACTTTTGCTAAATATTGTCCAACAAAAACAGAAATAATTGCAGGTGGAGCTTCATTGGCACCTAAGCGGTGATCATTTCCTGCTGAAGCGATTGAGGCTCTTAAAATATCAGAATAATCATGAACAGCTTTAATGGTATTAACGAAGAAAGTTAAGAACATTAAATTTGTCTTAGGCGTTTTACCAGGAGCTAATAAGTTAACACCAGTATCTGTAGCCATACTCCAGTTATTGTGCTTACCACTTCCATTGATGCCAGCAAATGGTTTTTCGTGTAATAAAACACGTAATCCATGTTTTTTAGCTACACGACTCATAATATCCATCAACAATGTGTTATGGTCAACGGCAATATTCACTTCTTCAAAAATAGGCGCGCACTCAAACTGAGCAGGGGCTACTTCATTATGACGAGTTCTTAAAGGAATTCCTAATTTGTATGCTTCGGTTTCATAATCACGCATAAAAGCATAAACTCTTTCAGGGATTGATCCGAAATAATGATCTTCTAATTGTTGGCCTTTTGCTGGAGCAGCGCCAAATAACGTACGACCGGCTTGAACTAAGTCGGGGCGACAATTTGCCAAACCCTCATCTATTACAAAATACTCCTGTTCCCAACCTAGGGTAGCAGTTATTTTTGTTACGTTTCTGTCGAAATAGTTTGCTACTTCAACAGCAGATTTATTTAATGCCTCCAAAGCTTTTAATAATGGAGCTTTATAATCTAATGATTCGCCGGTATAAGAAACGAAAATAGTAGGTATACATAAAGTTTTACCAAAACCTATTTCTATAATAAATGCAGGAGAAGAAGGATCCCATGCTGTATAACCACGTGCTTCAAATGTGGCACGAATACCTCCATTAGGGAAAGAAGAAGCATCCGGCTCTTGTTGAATTAAAGCAGCACCATCAAATTCTTCAATTGCAGTACCATCACTTTTTAATGTAAAAAAGCTATCATGTTTTTCAGCTGTAGTACCTGTTAATGGTTGAAACCAATGTGTAAAATGCGTAACACCTTTCGCTTCAGCCCAGGCTCGCATACCATTTGCAATACCACCTGCATTGGCACGATCTATTTTTTTACCACCTTTAATACTCGTTACAAGGCTTTTATAAGCATCATCACTTAAAAACTCTCTAGCAGTTTTAATAGTGAAAACACTCTCACCAAAAATGGAAGTGATTTTGGGTGAAGTCACATTTAAACTGGTACTTCTTTCATTAGCCACTTTATTAATGGCTTCGAATCGTAATGACATAGGAGGTAATTTTAAGTTAAGAGATAATTAAAGATAGCATCAATTTAAAAGCATATGTTGAAAAAAATTTCCCCATCTTTCAATTAAGATGGGGAAATAGATTTTTTTAGTTATATGTAAATGAAATTAAATATTTGCAGTTTTTACTGTTTTAATAATTCTAGCTGCTACTTTATATGGATCAGCCGCTGAATTTGGTCTGCGATCTTCTAGCCATCCCTTCCAGCCTTTTTCAACAGCGCCAATAGGAATTCTGATGGAAGCACCTCTATCTGAAACGCCAAAAGAAAAATCATGGATGCTAGCAGTTTCGTGCTTACCAGTTAAACGTAAATGATTATCAGCACCATATACTTCTATGTGTTCTTTTACGAAAGGGCGGAATGACTCACAGATAACATCATAAGTGGCTTTATTTCCGCAGGTTCTTAAAGTAGTGTTAGAGAAATTAGCATGCATACCTGAGCCGTTCCAGTCTAATGCACCTAATGGTTTACAATGCCAATTAATAGATACACCGTATGCTTCACCGATTCTTTCTAATAAATAGCGTGCGATCCAGATTTGATCACCTGCTTCTTTTGCGCCTTTAGAGAATATTTGAAATTCCCATTGACCAGCAGCAACTTCCGCATTGATTCCTTCAATATTCAGACCGGCATCGATACAGGCGTCTAAATGTTCTTCCACAATATTTCTACCATAGGCATTATTGGCTCCTACAGAGCAATAATAAGGACCTTGTGGCCCAGGATAGCCTCCTTCAGGAAAACCTAAAGGCTTATTTGTTTTAGGATTCCACAAGAAATATTCTTGTTCAAAACCGAACCAGAAATCGTTATCATCATCTTCAATTGTTGCACGTCCATTAGAAATATGAGCAGTAGCATCAGAATTTAATACTTCGCACATCACCAAAAAGGCGTTTTTGCGTAGGGGATCTTTTACGATGAATACCGGTTTTAACAAACAATCACTTGATCCTCCTGGAGCTTGTTCAGTTGAAGAACCATCAAAAGACCACATATCACAATCTTCCAACTTTCCAGAAAAATTCTTTTCGATTTTAGTTTTACTTCTCAAGGATTGAGTTGGCTTATAACCATCAAGCCAAATGTACTCTAACTTTGAAACTGACATTGCTTCTTGTTTTTATATTAAAAAATAAAATATATTGCAAAATGAATAAGTCTTTATTCAAAAAGCGAAACAAATTTAATGGAATTATGAATATTTTCAAAATATTTCAAAAAAAAGAAGAAAATGTTTGCGAATATTAATATTAAATAATAGTATAATATTAAAAATAACCTAATTTTTAGCCAAAAAATAGAATTTATGGGCCATGGAGCTAAAGACTTGCATTTTATGAACTAATTGTTG
>CAIJZG010000226.1 GCA_903825065.1 uncultured Bacteroidota bacterium | reverse complement strand
TTCACAATGAACAATTACTAGGTGCGTAAATTTACCATTCATTAATAATTGTTCTGTCTTATCTAAATCGGGTATTTCATTTTCAGCAAATAAAAGTGATGTAAATGGTATTTTATGAATGGTAGCAATTTTAGAAATTCTTTCGCCATAAGCACCATTTATTATAATAAGTAAATGGCCATTGCGGGGAATTGCAGATGAAATGACAGACTCCACTCCAAAGGTTCCGGAACCCTGCAGGATGACCGTTTCGTAGCCAATATCTTTCGAAACATTCCCCAAACTTAAAAGGGTGTTTCTAATGTCTTTAATTAATTGAATAAATAAATCATCTCTGGATCCATAATCATGAAGCATAGCTTCTTTTACAGTAATGCTTGTAGTAAGTGGTCCAGGTGTAAAAAGTAATTTATCCATAACATCAGAAAATGAATGAAAAAAAACGTTATTGAGCATTGTCTAATATTGGTAATAGTTCTAACAAATTGTCTAAAATAAAATCGGGGTTTACAGTTTCTAATTGTTCTTTTGTGTGAGCTCCTGTTGTGATGCCAATATTGAATCTACAACCTGCATTTCTACCTTCTTCAATATCGATAGTAGAATCACCTACTTTAAGTACTTCTTGAGGGTCTGTAATATCAAACTGTTTCATCGCTAATATTATCATATCAGGTTTTGGGCGATTATTGCTTACATCAGAAGCAGTAACAACAGCATCAATCTGATCCCCAATCATCCAACCTAGTTTTGAAATTAATGAATGAGCAGTTTGTAAATTATAGCCAGTATTTAAAACAACAATGATTCCCCTTTTCTTTAACTCAGCAAATAATTCTGTTGCATTATTTTGAGGAAGAATTTCCATGGTATCGTAAGCGGTTGCAAGCTGATTAATAAAACTTTGAAAGATGCTGCTTGCTAATGAATCGTCTTCAATTCCTCCATAAACACTTAATACACTTTTAATAGCTTGCAATTTCTCTTTTCCGGCTCCTTCGGCTAATACCTGATCTAAAGTAAATTCAAAGCCAGCTTCGTTAATCGCTTTTCGAAGGGTTTTATATACCACATTATCTTCATTTACAGTGGTTCCAGCCATATCAAAAACGGTCATCTTAATCATAAAGGAGTTTTTATCCTATAAAATTAAAATTCTTTCAATTAACCTCAATGAAAGTTATGTTATCAATTTAACAATTGGGGGTTTGAATTGCAATTTTCAATACTGCAGCATTCAACTACCTTTACCGCATGATGACTTTTGATGATCTAAATTTAAATACGGCTCTTTGGACTGCATTGGATGATTTGGGCTATGTTAACCCAACCACCATTCAACACAAAGTATTCCCCATTGCGATGTCAGGGAAAGACGTTTGTGGAATAGCGCAAACTGGAACAGGAAAAACTATTGCGTATCTATTACCCTGTTTAAGACAATGGAAATTTGATAAAAATAAAGATCCGCAGATTCTGATAGTTGTACCAACAAGAGAATTAGTGGCACAGGTAGTAGAGACAGTGAAAAAACTTACCTCTCATATGAG
>CAIJZG010000225.1 GCA_903825065.1 uncultured Bacteroidota bacterium | reverse complement strand
GTTTTCACTAACGGTTGAGACCAATAAACGCCATGAGATAGCTTTTGCAATGTCCCATCTTTAACCAGTATATCAAGATGCCTATCTATAGATTTAGACCATTTTATCAAATCGGTTCGTCTATAAACATTACCTCGTTTAAGATGTTTTTTAAATTGCTCTACGCTGTTCACTTTGATTCAACTTTATTACAAAGTTAGAATTGATAATCAAAAAAAATGACCCGATTGCAGTTCTTATGATATGCAAACGGGTACTGTTGCTATAAATGTAATGTTTTATATTAAATCTACAATTGTAATTAGGGATTCTTTGAGACTTACTTATCCTCGAAAAACAATTTAAAGTGATCTTCAATGTCCGTCACCTCATCATCTGTAATTGCAGCAAACTCTTTCTCTTTTGCTCTTTTTGATAATGAGCCATTGTTTTGTTCTAAGAATCGGATTAATAAGGCAACCATTTTATCAGGCATCTGAAAACGATCATCTATCCATGCTTTCATTGCGTCATACTTTTGCAAATAAGCTACTTCTCCTGGAATAATCTTTGTTATCGTGTCGTCAATGCTACCAAACAAAAATTCAGCAAACAATGTTGCATCGAAATACCTATAATAGTCTATCGTATCATTTAGCACCTCTACATTATTTTTCGGAGTCTTCTTCCATTCAATAAATTCAAGTAGCCGATAAGAGTAGCTTTCTAGTACTTTTCGATAATCGTCAATTCGTTCCAGTATGGCTGCTGAAACAGGAAAGATAATTCCCTGTGGTGTGAATTTCATTTTAGCTAACAAATGATGTATTAGATAGCGGTGCAGTCTTCCGTTACCATCAACAAATGGGTGAATAAAAACAAAACCAAAAGCAATCTCAGCAGCCATTAATACTGGATGATATTTACTTTCTTCCATTTGCCTTGCTGTATTCATTAAGCCCTCCATAAGTTTTTCTATGTCTTGCCACCGGGCAGAAATATGCTCTGGTATTGGTTCACCTGTTGTGCGATCATGTTCTCCAACAAAACCACCTTCAGTACGGTAACCCATTTGTACGAACCTACTATTTTCAATTATTATTTGTTGTAAACGAAGGAGCTCTTCTTTGTTCAATGGTTTACTCCCAGCTTGCCCAATAGCTCTACCCCAGCGCACCGCTCTATTTTGTGTAGGGTTTTCACCTTCAATCGTAAATGAAGCTTTAGAATCTTTAAGTAATAGAAAAGCAGAAGTACGAAGTAAAATATCTTTACGAAGACCGCTGATGACAGCATCAGTTTTATTTGAAAGGTCTTCTGCTATATATTTTTCAAGTTTTACCGTTTTGTGAATGAGAGGGCAAAAATCAAAAGTTCCAGGCAGGTTGTCTTTTATCCTATGACGACTGGAATTATAGCTGATGGTATTAGCGTATTGTAACCCTTCGTCTATTAGAGCAATGTAATTCCCTTCTTTCAGGTCAGGAACAGATAAATTCTTTTGCATTAACCATTCAAAGAGGAACCATATTTTTCGGCTGTATTGACTCTGAGGTTCATTAGTAATCCATTTTTCAATTTTATCTTCCGATATCTGCTCAAACAACTTTTTTAAAAACAACAGGTTTATGCCTTCATATTTTAGAGCACACACCAAATGGTCATAAATAGTTTCTTGAGGTTGATGCC
>CAIJZG010000224.1 GCA_903825065.1 uncultured Bacteroidota bacterium | reverse complement strand
TTGTTGGAGGATTGATCGTAGTTCAAAAAAATAAGTACAGCCCCTTAGAACATTATAATATTTTGGGAATACTAATTTCGCTACTTTCTACCCTTAGTATTTTATTAGTATACCTAGTTAGCAAAATGGTAAAGCAAAGAAAGGCAATAGGATTATAAACTAATTCACAACTGTTTTGTATGTAATCTCCCTAATCACAGTATCTAATTTATCCGAAGAGCTTTTTATAAACTTTAAATAAGTTGCTATTTCACAATCGGGTACAATTCCTTTTTGCAAAGCATTTGCCAAACCCATGATTCTAGTTAGTGGCGCTCTAACTTTATGCGATTGAGTCCAAGCAATTTCTTTTAATTGTTGATTTTGTTTTTCTAACTCTTTTGCTATAATTTTCCTACTTGTAATATTTTTAAAATATGCAGCTGAAAAAGTTTCGTCGCCTATTTGGAATAAACTACCTGTAGTAATTTCAACTGGTATTTTTTTGCCGTTTTTTGTTAAAATAAAAGTTTCCAACAAATGAAACTCATCTGTAGAAGTAAACTCTCTAAATTTAATTTTTATTTCTTCTAATAATTCAGGTGGATGTATTTGAGACTGATGCATGGTAACTAATTCAGAATTTGCATAGCCCATCAATTCTTCCGCTTTTAAGTTTACATCTACAATATACCCTGTTTTTGAATTTGCAATAAAAATAGCATCGCTTGCTCCTGAAAACAAACTGGCATATCTTAACTCATTAGTTTTATTTTCAATTTCTGCAATTTTTTCTTTGGTAATATCATGTATGAAAATAGTTGCACCAATAATTTTGCCAGCTTCATTCTGTATTGGATTATATTTATTATCTACATAAGTTCTCTTACCTGAATTTGAAGGTATTAGTGTATTAATTTCAAAATACTTTCCGCTTAATGCAGCGTCAATTGCAGGCTTGAAAATAGTCAATTGGGCATCAGAAAATACATCGAGAATCTTATTGCCAACAATCGCATCCTTACCGAAGTTTTCTTTTACAAATATTTGATAATTGTTTGAAAAAGAGGTAAACCTATATTCTGTATCAATGCTTACAACGAAAATATCTTCAGGGCTATTAATGATTGACTTTAAAAGGGCATTATCCTTTAAAACCATGGCATTAGTTTCAAACAACTCTTCTTCTAATCTTTTATTTTCAGAAATATCAGTATGTGTGCCAATAATCATTAAGGTCTTTACTCCATCTATTTCTTCTAATATAAGTGAACCCTTGCTTGATATCCAAATCCAATGTCCATCAAAATGTTTCATCCGAAACTCTTGACGATATCCTCCTTTTAAATTTTTTAAAAAATCTGCAAATTTGGAAGTTGCATATTCTACATCATCTGGATGTAATAAATCAATCCACACTTTTTGAGTACTATATTTCTCCCAACTTTTTATGGAAGTAGTATCATAACCAAGTAAATCAAAGTATTCTTTACTACACCAAAGTTCACCTGAATCAACTTTATACTCCCACCCTCCTAGATTTCCAGCTATTATTAAACTTTCATATTTTGATGCAAAATAATCAACTTCCTTTACAACTACTTTTAATGGAATTTCATGTAAAGATTTATATCCTTGATTAATAAAAGGAAATTCAGTGATAGAATTCGATCGAATGCCTTCATTCTGATTTTGCAATTGAACTAGGCCCAGTAGATAAGACTTTTTCTTTACAGCTATTGCCCTGCACTTTAAAAAATTAATCCGACTACTTTTTTGCAAGAATGGTATATCTATTTCGATAGCTTCTTCTTGATCTTTAGCTAAATAATCATCAAATGAACTACAAATTGTATCGATATCATTTATTGGAAGCAATTCATTCCATGAAAGTGGAATCTGTAATAAGTAATCCTTTTCAAAGCCCAAGAGTTTTTTAAGTGACTGGCTTAACCAAATATGGTTTCTATTATTAAGATCCCAAAACCAGATCCCTACAAATGCCTCATCATTTAAAAAATTCTGCATGGCTACATCTGTGCTGAGTAGTTGGTAGAATTTTTTTTCCAGTTGTTTAATTGGCTCAATCATTAATAAGAATTAAGATAATTGACCAACACTTTCAGTTTTTACTTCAAATATTTCATCGCTTGTAAAATTTCAGCAATCAATTGCTAAAAATCAACAGGCTCATTGGGAGATAAGTTCTTGGTCGATATAAAGTTAGCAAAGTAATCTTTGAACAATTTGTAGTAAAACAACAAATTATATAATAAAATATACTACATTGTTTAATATTTTATCCGATAAAATTAAAAATTGAATGAAACTGTTTAATTTTTTAACAATGATGAATTATAAAGTTCCAGCCTTTAATTGTTTAAAAGCATAATCCACTGCCCTGGCCGTTAAAGTCATATATAAAATACTTGGACTTTGATTTCCTGTACTTGTCATACAAGCTCCATCAGTAACGAACACATTTTTACAAGCATGTAGCTGATTCCATTCGTTCAACATCGAATTTTTAATGTCTTTTCCCATTCTGCAGCCACCCATTTCATGAATATCCAGACCAGGAGCTTGTTTAGAATCAGCGTGTCTAATATTTTTGACTCCAGCTTTACTAAGCATTTCTTCGGTTTGCGTAAAAAAGTCTTTTAATAATCTATCGTCGTTATCATCGTAACCCACAGAAGTTATTAATTGTGGAATACCCCACTGATCTTTTTGATCGGAACTTAAACGAACATGATTCGCTTTTTTAGGAATTGTTTCGCCTTGCACATAGGCATAGATATGCCATGGGCCAGCTTCAGTCATAGCATCTTTAAAATTGGCACCAATTTGTTCGGGGCAGCGATTCCCATCACCTCTTTCGCGATAAGCACCTGCAAAAGTGGTAAACCCTCCAGCAAAATCAGTATCAATTTTATGCAAATTTCTGTAATTAGCAATGATGGTATCAGTAGGGTTTCTACCATACGTGTATCCATCTTCAAAGCCTTCAATAGATCCATTCATCCAACCACGATAATTATGGAAACAAACATATTTACCTAAAGTATCACTATCATTTCCTAAACCATTTTGGAACCTATTGGAGATGGAATTTAAGAGGATCAAATTGCTATTCAAAGTAGACGCATTGAGAAAAATAATTTTTGCAAAATACTCAGTACTTTCTTTTGTAATAGCATCTATCACACGCACACCAGTTGCCTTCTCTGTTTTTGGATCATATATAATACTGTGTACAACTGAATGAGGCCGGACTGTTAAATTACCCGTCTTCATTGCCCAAGGTAATGTGGAAGAATTACTACTAAAATAACCACCAAACGGACAACCTCTCATACAGAGATTTCTTGCCTGACACTTTGCTCTACCTTGTTGCAGGTGCAATTCAGTGGGTTCTGTGAGGTGTGCCCATCGTGCATGCACTAAATATCGATTGCCGTAATTTTTGAGAAAACTTTCTTTTAAATGCTGTTCCACACAATTCAAATCAAAGGGAGGAAGAAATTCTCCATCAGGCATTGACTCAATACCATCTTTATTTCCGCAGACGCCAATAAATTTTTCTACATGAGAATACCAAGGGGCAACATCTTTGTATCTTAAGGGCCAGTCCCAACCGTAGCCGAATCTTTGAGGACCCGTAAATTCAAAATCGCTCCAACGTTGGCATGCCCTTCCCCATGTTAATGATTTGCCTCCAACCTGATAACCCCTGATCCAGTCGAATGGTTTCTCTTGTATATAAGGATGATCTTTATCTTCTATAAAAAATTGTTGATTGTCTTCGCCGTAACCGGCAGCTTTTGTAATAAGCTTATTTTCTTTTCGATGAGCATCCGTAATATTTCCTCGATGCTTTAAATCCCAGGGATTTAAATTGGCAGAGGGATAATCTTTAATATGCTGAACATCTCTTCCACGTTCTAAGACTAGGGTTTTTAAACCTTTCTCACACAATTCTTTTGCAGCCCATCCGCCGCTAATTCCAGATCCAATAACAATGGCATCGTAACTATTTTTTAATTTACCTGGATGATTAATCATCGCAGAACCGGAATCGTTGAGGGACATATGGCAGTTTTAGTTAAATTATCGAAACTCATTCAGAACTTTAAATTACTGAATAAGTTTCGATTCTAACTTAT
>CAIJZG010000223.1 GCA_903825065.1 uncultured Bacteroidota bacterium | reverse complement strand
GCTGAAGCCTAGGGTTAACAAGAATACACTTAAAATTTGATTACTCTTTTTTAGAAAATTTCGAAAGAATTGTTATTGGTAAAATACAAACTAAGATAGTCATAACAGTTTCAAAAGTTACTTCATGTTTGAGAATATATTTCTCAAAAAAACAAAAAATAATTATAGAGATAGAAACTAATGCAAATTTTATTTTTAAACCTCTTGACATGATATTTTGTTTTAAAAATTTAATTCGTAAGCCAATCTACAAATTTATCAACTGCGGTTTTTGCAGAATTTCCTAAGCCGCCAGTAAGAGCTCCTAATGCACCAACTCCTGCACATCCAGTAACAGTTCCAATACCAGGGAGTATTATACTTCCCCCAAATGCACCTAGGCCACATCCTATTACGCCACCATAAATTATACCAGAAACATCAGCTTTGCCAATATCGTTTCCTGTTTTATTCGGATTTGCTGGTACTGACATATTTGTTTTTTCCACGTAATTATTATTTAATAAATAATTCCATTTTCTAAGATTAGCATTCCAATAATTAGTGGAGTTAAATGCAATGCTCGCACTTGCAATAAACTGCATTTTTTCAAAATTATCGTCAAGCGATTGTAAGTTTTCTGTCACCAAAATATTGTATGCATATTCTTTTGCATTTATATTTATTAAACTATCGACTTTATTTAATAATGCCAGATAAGTTGGTGAAAAAACAATATTTCTTTTTGATGTTGTTACTTGTGTAACAATATCTTTCCCATAAAGATTAACTGTATTTCCATTAAATAAACTATTCAATATGTCATCAATATTTGTTTCGGTATTGTGTAGATGATCATTTATGAATTTATGAAGGGATTGATTAATCAACGAGTAAATCAAATTCCGCTTTTCAATATTATTAGGGATACTATTGATTAAAGCTTTTTTACTTTCTAGAAAAGTATATATGGAATCTAAACCATCATTGTGAAATTTTCCTAAAGAAGAAAAAATTATTACTAATTCAGAATCAGAATATTTTTTTTCTTCAGTATTTATAGCTCGAGTATTCATTTCTCTTTTACATGAATGAAAAAAAATGAAAGGCATAACTAAAAGTAGTGGTATAAAAACTTTTTTCATTTTTAAAGAATTAATATTGTTTCCCCTGTCTAACACCATGGTTCAAATGTTCAGCGGTTTTTGGCTTGCTATTACTGCAAGGTTTCCAGGTTTCAGAATCCTGCTGGTCTGGAATTATTTAGCCAGTTTGGTTTTCGTACCAACAGCCGTCCTTTTTATTTGTACCTGTGGCCTACAGGTCTGGGAAAAAATGGGACCAAAATCCAGAGTTGCGCTGATTAGTTACTGTCCTTTATGTCGGAAAAAACAATTCTTCTTTTGTGTGGGATAACAATTACTGAATTAAAAGTAAAAAGAGAAAATGAAAAATTATAACCCTTTCTTTTTTCGAAAACACCTTTTTTTGTTGGGCTAAATCTATTTGAGTATGAACCACCCCAGCCATTGCTGCGCTCGGCATTCCCTTCCTATTTGCAAGCGCATTGGAGGGGGGCTAATTATGAATAGCGCTTACAAAAAAACCGGCTAGTGGCCGGTTTTTAATATAGGATCATTATAAATTAAAATAGTCCGAATAACATACTATCCACTTTACTGATTATCTCACCAAAATGTTCTTCGTTTTCTGCGAATTTATTTTTGTCGCAATCGATGATTAATAACTGCCCTTCTTTATATCCATCTACCCAACGAGAATAATGTTCGTTTAATCGCTTCAAATAATCCAGTCTGATATTTTCTTCATATTCACGCCCTCTTTTCTGAATTTGTGAAACCAAAGTAGGTACCGAACACTTCAGATAAATCATTAAATCTGGAGGCTGCACCATTGTTTTAAGTGTCTGAAAAAAATTAAAATAGTTATCAAAATCACGTTTACTCATGAGCCCCATTTCGTGCAAATTGGGAGCAAATATATTCGCATCTTCATAAATAGTTCGATCCTGAATAACTGTTTCAGTGCCATGATGAATCTCTAATAACTGCGTAAGTCGAGTATTCAAAAAGTACACTTGCAAGTTGAAACTCCATCTTGGCATATCCTCATAAAAATCCATTAAATATGGGTTATGTTCAACATCCTCGAATTGTGGAATCCAACGATAATGTTTACTCAACATTTCTGTCAAAGTTGTTTTTCCGGCACCGATATTACCCGCTATTGCTACGTGTTTTGGTTTCTTAAGTTTGGCCATATTAATGAATGTACGAAAAAGGTTATGCCATCGGCATTTTAATCAAATATTTTTTAAAACTGTTTTTAATTCATTCCCATCGCATTCCGCACCAACTTCAGAGTTGCTCCAGCACTTATCCGTGCTTTTTCTGCACCCTGACGAATAATTTTTTGAAGTAGTTCCTTATTCTGCTGAATTTCTGCTGCTTGGGTACGAATAGGTGTAATAAATGTAACCATATCAGCCGCTAATTGTTTTTTCAAATCGCCATATCGAATAATGCAATTTCCCTCAGAACTCGCATTGAAATCAGCTTCAAATTTTGCTACAGTATCTGCTGAACTTACCTGACTTAAAAGGGTAAACAAATTCTCAATATAATCTGGCTTAATACTATTTGGCGTTAGAGGCCCCCCATCAGTCTTGGCTTTCATGATTTTTTTACGAATATGCTCATCATCATCGGCCAGAAAAATTGTATTCATCTGGTTTTCACTTTTACTCATTTTACCATTGCCATCCAAGCTTAAAATCTTTACTAAATCGCCTCCAAAATTAAATGCCTGCGGAGCAGGTAATATATCTCCATAACGATGGTTAAATCGCTCTGCAAAATTTCTGGCCATTTCCAGGTGTTGCTCCTGATCCTTGCCTACTGGTACTTTTACGGCACGATGAATTAAAATATCTGCCGCCATTAAAACGGGATAAGTTAATAAGCCTGCGTTTACATTATCAGGACTCAATCTTACCTTTTCTTTAAAAGTGGTGGTCTTTTCTAATTCACCCTTATACGCCATAGTATTTAAATACAGATATAATTCTGCAATTTCCGGCACATCACTTTGCACATAAAGCGCTACTTTTTCAGGATCTAATCCACAAGCGATATTTTCTGCAATTACCCTATGCACACTATTGCGAAGTTCACTGGTGTCGGGATGTGTAGTTAAACTATGCCAATTGGCTACAAAGAAATAGCAGTTGTATTCGTCCTGCATTCTTACATAATTGCGCATTGCACCAAAGTAATTACCCAGGTGCAGAAAGCCAGTTGGCCTGATTCCACTTAAAACAACCTCTTTTGACATCCGGCGAAGATAAGAAATGCATGATAAGTTTGTAACACGAACTAAAGGCAGCTTTGTAGTAACATTGCAGTATATTTTTAAAGAATCGTATCAGTCAGAATAATTACATATTACCATCACCTATCGAATACCTCAAAGGGGTGGGTCCTTTGCGTGCTGATATGCTTAAAAAAGAGTTGGGCATCTTCACGTTTGGTGACCTACTCAATCATTTCCCGAATCGGCATATTGATAAGACAAAAGTGAATAAGATCAAGGATATCAATCCAGATACCGATTATATCCAGGTAGTAGGAAAACTCCAGTATTTCGAAACCGTGGGTGAGAAACGTGGTAAAAGATTGGTAGCACAATTAAAGGATGATACAGGAACTCTGGAGTTAGCATGGTTTCAAGGGATTAGCTGGGTGCACAAAAACCTGATCGAAGGCAACACCTATTTGGTTTTCGGGAAAACAGGATTTTTTAATGGGAAACCACAAATTGTGCACCCTGAAATTGAATCCTATGTTCCTGCTAAAGCCGATGGCAGTAGTTTTTTGGAGCCCGTTTATCCAAGTACCGAAAAATTAAAAGCAAGGGGATTAAATGGTAGACAAATTGGGAAACTAACTTATGCCCTTATTTCTATCATGCACCCTGATGAGCTGATTGAAAATATCCCGCTTCCTATTTGTAAGGCTTTGCATTTGATGGACAGATATGAAGCAAATTGCCAGATCCACTTTCCAAAGTCGGTACAGGGTTATCAAAAAGCAATCAACCGATTAAAGTTTGAAGAATTTTTTATTGCCCAAGTGCGATTGAATTTAACCAGACTCGAAAGACATCGAGTGAGTAAATCAGTTATTTTTGAAAAAGTAGGAGATATCTTCAATACTTTTTATGCAAAGTATTTACCCTTTGAATTAACTGGTGCACAAAAAAGAGTTTTAAAAGAAATTAGAAACGATACAGGTCGAGGACGCCAGATGAATCGATTATTACAAGGCGATGTAGGAAGTGGAAAAACCATTGTGGCATTACTTAGTATGTTACTGGCAGCTGATAATGGTTTTCAAAGTTGTATGATGGCACCCACAGAAATTTTAGCGCAACAACATTATACAGGTTTGAGTGAGTTGCTCAAAGAAATGCCCATTGAAATTGCATTATTAACAGGAAGCACTAAGACCAGAGAAAGAAAAAGAATTTTGCAAGGATTATTGGACGATACCATTCACTTTGTGGTGGGTACACATGCGGTGATTGAGGACACCGTACAATTTAAAAATTTAGGATTGGTAATTGTAGATGAGCAACATCGTTTTGGTGTAGCACAAAGAGCTAAATTATGGTCTAAAGCTGTGTTGCCTCCTCATGTGTTAGTAATGACAGCAACCCCAATACCGCGTACATTAGCCATGACAGCTTATGGGGATTTAGATTATAGTGTCATGGATGAATTACCACCGGGAAGAATTCCCATTACAACAGTTCATCGCTTTGAAACTGCAAGGGCTTCAGTGATGGATTTCGTAAAGACAGAAGTACTGAAGGGACGGCAAATTTATTTTATATATCCTTTGATAGAAGAGAGTGAGAAACTGAGTTACGAGGATCTGATGCAGGGATACGAACAAGTAAAGTCGTTTTTTCCAGAGCCGAAATATCGCATTAGTATGGTGCATGGCAGGCAGCCTGCTGAGCAGAAAGAGACGAATATGAAACGCTTTGTAAGTGGGGATACGCAAATAATGGTCAGTACCACTGTTATTGAAGTAGGCGTAAATGTTCCAAACGCCTCAGTGATGGTGATTGAAAGTGCTGAAAAATTTGGATTATCTCAGCTTCACCAACTTCGGGGGAGGGTAGGAAGGGGTACTGAAAAAAGTTTTTGCATATTATTAACTAGTGTGCGAGCAAGCAATGAAGCCAGAGAACGTATCAAGATAATGTGTGCCACCAATGATGGTTTTAAAATAGCAGAGAAAGACTTGGAATTACGCGGTCCCGGCGATATTGAAGGAACCCGGCAAAGTGGTGCTCTGAATTTTAAATTGGCAAGTATTGTTAATGATAAAGCCTTATTGGAAAAAGCAAAAGAAATGGCTGAAAAGCTGGTGGAAGAGGATGCTGACCTAATAATGGCAAAGAATTTGCATTTGAAAAATTACCTTCAATCGCAGAAAGGTAAAAATGGGTGGAGTAAGATATCTTAACTATTAAAATTTGGTTCTTGAAAGCATTGGCTAGAATTATTGCATTGTTCCTTTTTTCTTTGGCCTTTAGTAAATCTATAGCCCAAAGCTATTTAGAATTTGTTGAGAATAAAGGACAATGGGATAAAGAAATTCAATTTAAAGGAAACCTAACTACTGGTGCTTTTGCATTAAAGGCAGATGGTGGGTATAGAATGCTTTTACTAAATCCAACTGATCTTGCGAATCATCAAATACATAACACGAATTTAAAGAACGAGGGTGGTAACGGTGCAATTGTAAAGAAGATACAATCGATCAGTTCTAATTCCAATAATATACCTGCTAGTTCAACAGATAATATTTTAAGAGGGCATGTTTACGAAATCAATTTTTTAAACTCGAACCCCTCGCCCAAAGCTATTCCTGAAAAACCTCAAAATACATACAATAACTATTTTATTGGAAATGATCCAAAAAAATGGACTTCTCATTGCCATATTTTTAATGCAGTAACCTATCAAGATATTTATCCTAATATCGATGTCCGTTATTATAGCGATCAGGGTAAATTGAAATATGATTTTATTGTTCATCCAGGTGGAGACCCCAATCAAATTGCATTATATGTTACTGGAGCGGATGGACTAAAAGTTACAGATGGTAATTTAATCATTAAAAACTCTGCTCAAGATGTCACAGAACTAAGACCAAATACTTATCAGCTTACAAGTATTGGCAAAAAAGATATTTCATGCAATTATGTAGTGAAAGGAAATATCATTCGGATTCAAATGAATGAGCCTGTGAATCCCCGCGAAACTTTGGTAATTGACCCCCTTATTTTTTCAACATTTACAGGTAGTATCGCCGATAATTGGGGTTATACCGCAACCTATGATAATAAAGGAAATTTTTATGCAGGGGGAATTGTTTTTGATGTGGGATTTCCAGTAAGTGTTGGGGCATTTCAATCCACTTTTCAAGGACCAAGGGGTAGTACAGATATTGCTCTTATGAAATTTAATGCCACTGGAACTGACCGTGTTTATGCAACTTATTTAGGGGGTACATCTGGTTGGGAACAACCACATAGTCTAGTTGTAGATGCAAATAACAATTTAATAATTGCAGGTAGAACAAATTCATCTGATTATCCAGGATCCAGATTAGGGAAAGGTGGTAAATGGGATATTGTTATATCAAAATTAAATAGTGATGGATCGCAATTAATTGGTTCAAAAATAATAGGCGGATCGGAAGATGATGGCGTAAATATTGTGGACAAAGAATCTACTAATGGTGGTGGATTTGCGCAAAGTATTAATCAAAATTATGGAGATGATTCAAGAAGTGAAGTAATAGTTGATGCAGTTGGAAATATCTATTTATCAGGATGTACTCAATCAACAGATTTTCCTGTTACTGATGGATCTATTAATGGGGGGAAGAATGCTGTGGGACGCTCACAAGATGCCATCGTAATAAAGTTTGATCCGAAACTAACAACACCTTTTTTCAGTACATATTTGGGTGGCAATGAAGATGATGCTGCATTTGTTTTGGCTTTGAATCCTACCAATAATGATATTTATGTAGCAGGTGCAACAGCAAGCTCTGATTTTCCCGGCGATAAATCAAACTCATTAATGCCAACTTTTCAAGGAGGTTTAAGTGATGGTTTTGTGGCTATTTATAGCAATGCAGGAGTGTTGAAAAAAACTACATTTTTCGGTACTCCTGCATTGGATATTATTTTTGGAATTCAGTTTGATAAATTTTCTTTTCCTTATATCATGGGAACCACAACGGGTCTTATCCCAGCTCAAAATGTTCTTTATAATGAAAATGGGGGCAAGCAATTTGTAACCAAATTGAGCCAAGATTTAAGTACTATCATTTTTTCAACCAATTTTGGTACCAATACAAGTATTCCAAACATTTCACCCACTGCTTTTTTAGTAGATCGTTGTGAGAATATTTATGTTTCTGGTTGGGGAGGTCTGGGAAACACTTTAAATATTAATGGGGGACCAATAAAATATCCAAGCGCAGGTACCAATCATTTATCAGTTACGAATGATGCAATAATGAGTACCACTGATGGAAGTGACTTTTATTTCATCGTTTTGGAAAAAAATAGCAATAGTTTGAAGTATGGTTCATTTTTTGGACAAAATGGAGGAAAATATCCTGACCATGTAGATGGAGGTACAAGTAGATTTGATAGGAATGGGATTATTTATCAAGCAGTTTGTGGCAACTGTTTTGGCGGTGCAAAATTTCCTACATCAGCGGGTTCATGGTCTCCAAATAATGGTTCTGGCACTGCAGGTTGTAATTTGGCAGCAATAAAAATAACTTTCAATTTAGCGGGTGTTGGAACAGATCTCGTCACTTCTATTAATGGACATGTGGGAGATACTGCTGGTTGTGTTCCTCTTACAGTTGTATTTGAAGATTCCTTAGCAATGGGAAAAACTTATATCTGGGATTATAATGATGGAACAAAAAGAGATACAACCATCGCTCCAAAAACATCACATGTATTTACAAATGTTGGATTTTATAATGTAAAATTAATTTCAGTCGATTCTGCAAGCTGCAATATTGCAGACTCTTCTATTGTAACCATCCGAGTGAGAAATGATGCAGCTTTATTGAATTTTAAACCTATTAAAGTAGGGCAGTGTAATTCATTGACCTATGATTTTAATAATCTTTCAATTCCTCCGATAAGTCCTGCAAAACCATTTGCAGCTAATTCTTTTCTTTGGGTTTTTGGAGATGGAACTACAAAAATTGCTGGTACCGAAACTGTAACACATACTTACACATCAGCTGGAACTTATGATGTAAAACTCATTCTAACAGATTCTAATTATTGTAACAAATTGGATAGTCTT
>CAIJZG010000222.1 GCA_903825065.1 uncultured Bacteroidota bacterium | reverse complement strand
TATGCTTGCCAGAGAGATAGCAAAAAATAAAAAGTGGGATGCTATAGAACACCTGGACACACATCTGGAAAATTTTGAAAAAAGAATTACGGCAAGAGGTGCAAAAGTAATTTGGGCAGAAAATGCAGAGGAAGCCTTATCCGAAATCGGAAAAATATGTAAGGCAAAAAATTGTAAGACACTTGTGAAAAGCAAGAGTATGGTTACAGAAGAAATTCATCTAAATAATTATCTTGAATCAATAGGTATTGAAAGTGTAGAAACTGATTTAGGTGAATATATTCAACAATTAGACGGTGAACCCCCTTATCATATTGTTACCCCAGCCATGCACAAAAGCAAGGAGGATGTGGCTAAGTTATTTGCAGATAAATTGGGAACACCCGGAGGGCTATCACCAGAAGAATTAACTCAAGTAGCCAGAATTAAATTACGCGAAAAATATGTGCAAGCCGAAGTAGGTGTTACAGGCGCTAACTTTTTACTCGCAGATATTGGCGCTATTGCGGTTACTGAAAACGAGGGTAATGCAAGATTAAGTTGTGCCTTTCCAAAAACACATATTGTGGTTGTGGGAATTGAAAAGATGCTACCCTCCATTCATGATTTACCACTTTTCTGGCCATTACTTTCTACTTACGGAACAGGCCAGCGCGTAACGGTTTATAATAGCATCATAACAGGTCCTAAGCAGGCTAATGAATTGGATGGTCCTGAAGAAATGTATGTTATACTTTTAGATAATGGCCGTACTAATTTGCTGGCAAACCCTATTACCAGAGAAGCATTGTACTGTATACGTTGTGGAGCTTGTTTAAATGCTTGCCCTGTTTATAAAAATATTGGAGGCCATTCTTACGAAACAACTTATAGCGGTCCAATAGGTAAAGTAATTACCCCGCATTTGCAAGGTATGGAAGAGTATAAACATTTAAGTTATGCATCTTCCTTATGTGGCAATTGCACCGAAGTTTGTCCTGTTAGGATTAATCTGCACGAACTATTGCTAGAGAATAGACACGAAGCCGTGGTTAGTGGAGGCAGTACTATCGCAGAACGAATTGCCTGGAAAGCCTGGAAAGCCGCAAGTTTAAATAGAACCTTGATGAATTTGGGAAATGGGAAATTGAAGAATTGGATGGTGAATAAAATATTCAAGGGATGGACTACACATCGTTCCGAATTAGAGTTTAGTGCAAAAACATTCAGCGAGATGTGGGAAGATCAGAAAGCCAGTAAAAAGTAAGCTTAACCAATCAATACCATTCGTGTTATTAATTTATAGTTCCATCTCCAGTTCAAGACTGGAATATATTTGTGCTACTCTTTTTAATAAAGATGTATTGATCACTACTGATAAATTAGCGTATCTAAATAGCACATCTGCGAAGGTTAATTATTCGGACGAGAAATTTTCTGATCAAGATTTTAAAATAACACCAGTTGGTTTATTGTTTCAACAAAATATTCAGGACCAACAAATTCATTGTTTTGAATGGAATGGATTAACCAGATTTTACAAAACCGAATCAGGCTCTTTGCCATTCGATATTTTTTCTGCTGCATTTTATTTGATCTCACGATATGAAGAATGGCTCCCTTTTTTGCCAGACCAATATGGTAGGTTCGCACACACAAATAGTTTAGCACATAAAAATAATTTTCTTCACTTGCCCTTAGTGCAGTTATGGCTTATGGAGTTTGAAGAAATGTTGCAAACATTTTTTCAGGGATATCAGTTACCCAAAAGGTATTTTTCTTTTGTCCCTACTTATGATGTGGATATTGCTTTTTGTTATCTGCATCAGCCTTTTTTTAAAAATCTAGTTGGATTTTATAGAGATCTTTTAACAGGAAAATTTGACAGTTTTTTAGAGCGAGGAAATGTTTATTCAGGTAACCAAAAAGATCCTTTCGATCAATTTGATTTTTTAGATGAGATAAATAACCGATACAAATTGCCAGCTATCTACTTTTTTCTTCTGGCAGATAAAAGAATGGGGGTTGATAAAAATATACATCCTTCAAAAAAGGCATTGAAAGACCTCATAAATAAAACAGCCCTAAAATTTCAAACTGGTATTCATCCTTCCTGGCAGAGTGGCGAAAATAATTTGGTATTGGAACAGGAAATTAACACACTAGTAAAAGTTATCCAACAACCTGTTACGATATCTCGACAGCATTATTTAAAAATGACTATCCCCGAAACTTATCCTAAACTTTTGCAGGCAGGAATAAAAAAAGAATATACCATGGGATACGGTACTGCCAATGGTTTCAGGGCTTCTTATGCCAATGCATTTTATTGGTATGATTTTAAAAATGAGCGAGTAACAGATCTGGAAATTCATCCTTTTTGTTATATGGATACGAATAGCATTTTTGAATTGAGGGCTCCGGTTTATGAAGCAAAAAAAGAATTACAGGAATTGTGGGATCAAATAAAAAATGTAAATGGAGAAATGATTTGCATCTTTCACAATAATTTTTTAACAGATCAGCCCGAATGGTTGGAATGGAAAAAAATGTATACCAGCTTTTTAGAGGAAAACTGTTCTGCTTAATTATTTTAAAGCTTTCAAACTTCTGTTTACCAAATAAACGCCACCCAAAGTAATGGCAGAACCAATAATTATATTGAGAGTAAGTTTTTCATTCATAATAACAGAACCCACCAGAATTGCAACAATTGGATTTACATAAGCATAAAGTGCAGCAATACCCGGTTCCAGATTTTTCATGGAATAAATAAAAGCAATGAAAGCAAAAATGGAACCAGCGGAAACTAAATAAGCTAATGCTGCCCAGGTTTGAACAGGAATACTTGTTATGGGAATGCTATTACCAGTAACCAATACAATTAGAAACATGATGAAGGAACTAATCAACATCTGCCAGCCTGTAGCGTAGTAGGGATTCATTTCTGTTTTTCTTCTAGAGATAAAAATGGTGGCCACTGCCCATGTAATCATGGCTATTAATGATAAGCTGACTCCAAACCAAAAACCCTCAGCATGGTTATGAAATGCGCTATCATAAAAGACAAGTGCAATACCTGCTATACCTAAGAACAATCCAATAAAAGTTCCCCAATTAATTTTATTGTTTTTATAAAAAAACATTTCTATCAATACTACTGATAATGGGTAGAGTGCGGCAATGAGAGCCGCCAATCCACTTGGAATATAACGCAATGCTAGAGTGGCCAACCCATTCGATGAAACGAACATCAGTATTGACATGAGGGTTAACCAACGGAATTGTTTCCATGTTGGCATCGGCAGACCTTTCACAAGAAAAAAACAAACGTATATGATACCACCCGTAAATTGGCGAATAGAAGCCACTTCAAATGCGGGGGTCCTTTGCACACCAATCTTACTCACTACCCAGGTAGTGCCCCAGACAAGGCTGGTGATTAATAATGCGATATATGCCTTTCGTTTGTTAGCTGCCATTTTATGATGAACCCCGATTAATGCCTGAAATGGCGTAATCCGGTCATTACCATTGCCAGGTTATTTTGTACACAATATTCAATACTATCTTTATCTCTTACAGAACCTCCAGGTTGTATATAGGCTTCCATTCCAGCTTCGTGTGCAATTTGAACACAGTCGTTAAAAGGGAAAAAAGCATCGCTCGCTAGTACTGCACCTTTTAAATCGAATTTAAATTGATGCGCTTTTTCTATTGCATGACGTAATGCATCAATTCTGCTGGTCTGACCACAACCCTTGCCTACTAATTGTTTATCCTTGATCAATGCAATGGCATTGCTCTTTAAATGTTTACAAACAATATTCGCAAAAATTAAATTCTCTTTTTCAATATCAGTAGTAGCACGTCCACCAACTTCATCCCATTTAGTATAATTACCCTCATCTGCACCTTGTTCTAAAACTCCATTCAATAAAGATTTTGATGGTGCTTTAATACCAGCGCCTTCCTTTTTCAATTCTAATAAAATTCGATTCTTTTTAGTTTTCAAAACAACCAAAGCATCTTCATGAAAAGCAGGAGCAATCAGAACTTCAAAGAAAATTTCATTAATAGCATCAGCAGTTGCTTTATCAATCGTGCCATTACAAACTAATACACCACCAAAAGCACTTTCAGGATCCCCTGCTAATGCCGCATCCCAGCTTTCTTTTACGGAAGCCCTTTCTGCAATACCACAAACATTGGTGTGTTTAATGATTCCAAACACTTTATTAGTTGATGAACTGAATTCTTTGATCAACTGCACAGCAGCATCTACATCTACCAGGTTGTTATAAGAAAGTTCTTTGCCATTTAATTGAGTAAAGAGTTGGGTAAGATCACCATGGAATACAGCAGATTGATGTGGGTTTTCGCCATAGCGTAAAGCCTGACTAATTCCAGGATTGAAATAATTGCTGATAGCTACATCATAATGCATCACTACTTCAAAAGCTTTTGCCGCATACATTCTACGTTGCTCTAATGTGGTTTCGCCTTTTTGAGTAGCTAATAAATTTTCTAAAGAAGCATAATCGTCTTTTGCTGCTATAACAACTAAGTCTTTAAAGTTCTTAGCTGCTGCGCGAATCATAGAAGGACCTCCGATATCAATTTTTTCGATAATCAGCTTTTCTTCTGAAGTGGTACGCAAGGTTTCCTCAAAAGGATATAGGTCAACAATTACCAGATCAATTTCCGGAATCTTGTATTCTTTCATTTCTTTAAGATCCTGTGGTTCATATCTTCTTCCTAAGATTCCTCCGAAAATGGCAGGATGCAAGGTTTTAACACGACCACCCAAGATGGATGGGTAAGTTGTTAAGCTCTCAACAGCTACACACGGAATGCTTAAGTCTTCCAAAAATTTCTGAGTTCCACCAGTTGAATAGATGGTAATACCCAATTCTTGTAATTGTTTGGCAATTGGTTCCAATCCGTCTTTATAAAAAACGGAGATAAGTGCTGATTGAATTTTCTTTTGCATGATGAATTTTCTTAACCTGTTGTGGTCGATGATAATATTACCCTGAGGGCCCGTTTGAAGCGGCAAATGTAAGTTTTCGGAAGCTTTTTTCCATGAATCTATTTTCCACAGCTAGATTTAAACAGTTATTAATAGATAAATGTTTAAAAAAAGGATAGAGATCTGTTTAAGACGATTAATAAAATAATACTCAAAGCTGCAATAAAGCCGTTGGAGTTTTTATGCATTAACCAAATTAATAAAGAAGCAATTAGCAGATATAATAGAATGGTTTCTGGAATAGTTATAGAAATATTTCGAGTCAAAGAAAAGGGTAATCGATTGGTCCTTTCGATGATGCCGTTCATCTGTCCGATCAAAAAACCAGTAAATAATCCAGACCATTTTAATAAAGTAGGGAAGGGGCTTAGCAACAGCACTAATAATTCGGCGTATAAAACGATGCCAGATAAAGGAACTACAAAAAAATTAGTGAAAAGAAAAAGATTCGGGAACTGATGAAACTGATACAATACAATTGGCAAGGTTAATACCTGAGCAGAAATGGTGATGCTGTTTATTTGCCATACCATTTTCAGTAGTTTATTTTTAAAATAGAACCATTGCTCAATAGGTTTATTGAATAACACGATACCTAATACTGCAGCATAAGATAATTGAAAACCGATATCCCATAATAAGAAAGGATTATAGAGCAAAAGGAAAAATGCAGAGGCAGCAATAGTATTCAAAGTATTGTTTTTATACCCCAAACTTTTGCTGATCAATAAAAATGAAAACCCTACTGCCGACCTAAGAATGGCTGCCGCACCACCAGTGATAAAACTGAATCCCCATAAAATCGAAAGCACTAATATTGTGCGGATATAATTTTGCCATTTTTTATTTCCAATAGGTTGCAATAAATGAATGAGTAGTCCATATATCATGGCAAGATGTAAGCCACTAATAGCAATGATATGAACCACACCAGTGTTGCTATACGATTGAACAAGTGTTCTGTCAAGGTCTTCTCGATAGCCAATTAATAATGCTTCTGCAACAGATTGTTCTGGTTTATTTGTAATGGCTTTTTTTAAAATTTGTAATAGATAATTTCTGGTTTGGTATAAATAATATTTCAGCGATGGTTTTGCTTTTTTGTATTGTAGGATTCCATTATTTGGTAGATACAGTTGAAAATAGATTTGTTGAAAAGCGCAGTATCTAACATAATCGAATGTGCCTCCGTTAAAATCATTAGTTATTTTTTGAATGGGATCTTGAAATATGATTTCGTCGCCTGTATTTAATTTAGCTGCAAGGCTATCATTCTTAATATAGATAAGGATATTCGAATTTGCGTTCATCCATACTCCCTGATGATGTACAGAAACAATACGTGCTAAGGCTTTCCAGGTTTTCCTTTTTTGAATCAATGGTTCCTGGATGATCGCTAATATGGTATCATATTTACTATATCTATAACCGATCCAATCTGTAGTTTTTCTGAGATCATGACTATTACAAATACCTGCGCCAAGAACAAATAAAATAGATTGAAGGGCAAATCCTCCAATAGCTAGCCATCTAAATTTCAGTTGCCGGGGAATTAGTTGAAATACAAATAATAGTAGGATAGCTGCGAGTGCAATATTTTGTAATAGAACAGTAGTAGGGTTGTACTGATAGCCAATTATTATTCCCGCTGAAAATGGAATCAACAAACGAAGAAAGGGAATGCTTTGCCAACTATTTATTTTATACAAGGGCATTCACTAACCTAATAAAAAAGCCACACTAAAACTAGTGTGGCTTTCTCCTGTGTAAGTAAAATTTATTTACTCAAGTTCATACTTCTTTCTTTGTAAAGTGTACGGAAGTAAGGATCACGAAGGTCTTTGATAAATCGAATTGCTTCACCGGTACTTTTCATTTCTGGTCCTAATTCTTTATTCACGCCAGGAAACTTGTCGAAACTGAAAACAGGTTCTTTAATGGCGTATCCTTCTAATTTATTTTCCATTACAAAATCAGTGAGCTTGGCTTCGCCCAACATCACTTTTGTGGCAATATTTAAATAAGGAATTTGATAGGCTTTTGCAATAAATGGAGTAGTTCTGGAAGCACGTGGGTTTGCTTCGATCACAAATACTTTATCTCCCTTAATGGCAAATTGGATGTTAATGAGTCCTTTAATTTTTAATGCCCTAGCAATTTTTTCGCTATAGTATTCCATGGTTTCCACGATCAATGGAGTTAAGTTAAATGCAGGCAAAACTGCATTACTATCGCCACTATGAATACCAGCTGGTTCAATATGTTCCATCACTCCCATGATATGAAAGTTCTCACCATCAAAAATGGCGTCTACTTCTGCTTCCTGACAACGATCTAAGAAATGATCGATCAAGATTTTATTTCCCGGAAGATGTTTTAATAAACTGATAACTGCTTTCTCAACATCTTCATCATTAATCACAATACGCATTCTCTGTCCGCCAATCACATAACTAGGGCGAACAAGCACTGGATAGCCAACTTTATTAGCAACAGCCACTGCTTCATCCGCATCTACTGCCGTTCCATATTCAGGATAAGGGATATTGAGTTCTTTTAATAGGTCGCTGAATCTGCCGCGATCTTCAGCCATATCCATGCTTTCGAAAGAGGTTCCAATGATTGGAATTCCTGTTTCGTGCAATTTTTTGGCCAATTTCAAAGCGGTTTGTCCGCCCAATTGTACAATAATACCATCTGGTTGTTCCAGATCAATGATTTCTCTAAGATGCTCCCAGAATACCGGCTCGAAGTACAATTTATCGGCCATGTCGAAATCTGTAGAAACGGTCTCGGGATTACAGTTCACCATAATCGCTTCAAAACCGCATTCTTTAATTGCAAGAAGGCCGTGTACGCAGCAATAATCGAATTCAATTCCCTGACCAATCCTATTAGGGCCGCTACCTAATACGATGATTTTTTTCTTCTTTGAGGGGATAGATTCGTTTGAGTTTAAAGTTTGATTCATTACCTAGAAATTGCGCAAAAATAGGGGTATCAAAGAAATTTAGTGGTTATTTTTTCACAGCACCATCTTTCATCACCCATTTCACATCCTCTAAAAGTTTAATATCCTTGCTAGGATCACCTTTCAGCGCAATCAAATCTGCATAAGCGCCTGCTTTGATTTCACCTATTTTATTGGTCTGTCCCAGTAATTCTGCTGCCGTTATGGTTGCAGTTTGGATGGCTTGTATGTTGGTCATGCCAAAGCTTACCATATAGGAAAAGTCCCTTGCCTGAGGCAACTTCCAATCGTATCCACCAATATCAGTACCGTAGGCAATTTTAACCCCTGCCTTGAGGGCTTTTTTGAATAATTCCGGTTCTGTTTGCGAAAAATAGAGGTTGATAGGGCTACCTGCTTTCGCTCTTCCTTCTGCCACATATTCATTAACAAAAATTGTAGGGCACCAGCACACTTTTTTCTCAACCATCAATCTGATGCACTCATCATCCATCCCAAAGCCGTGTTCGATACTACTTGCCCCGGCATTGATTGCAGCAATTATTCCATCACGAGTTACTGCGTGTGCACAGAGTTTTTTATTTGAGCGGAGTGTTTCATCGCCAATGGCATTTATTTCGTCGGCTGTAAAATTGGGAAGGCTTCGATAAGTTCCATCAGCTTGTTTGGTATAACCGCGGTCGGCATAAATTTTAATCCAGTCTGCCCCGTGTGCAATCTGATCCCGAACGGCTCTTCTGCCTTCATCGGCGCCAGTAATTTCCTGTAATCCTTTAGGCATCTTTAATTCCCAGGCATAATCAGATTCTTTGAGCGGATAATGTCCGGTAGTATTAATGGCAAGGGTAGAAATATACATTCTTGGTCCTTCCATTTCTCCTTTGATGATGGCTTTTTTGATATCTGCATCGGCAAATCCTGCACCTTCTGTACCCAGGTCGCGAATGGTAGTAAATCCATTCATCACACTTTGTTTAGCACTTCGCACTGCGCGGATGGTTCTATATGGAATGGATTCTTTGAGTACTTGTACGTCGTAATCTTCACTAGTGATATCGCCTTGCAAAAGCACGTGGGTATGACAATCGATTAAGCCTGGCAATACCGTGAAGGCTGAGAGATTAATTGTCGTATCGGCTTTTAATTTAAAACCCGCTGCTGGTGAAATTGACTCGATCAGATTTCCTTTAATGAAGATCACCTGATTCTGTAAAATTTCACCAGTGCGGGTATTCAAAACCTGGCCGCAAGTGATGGCCGTAGTTTTTTGTGCAGCTACAAACCCTATGATAAATAATGATAAAAAGAGGGGGAGAATTTTTTTAGTCATGCTTTTATTTTAAGTTACAATTTAATCATAATTGTAACAGAAAATGGTGGCTATTGTTCGTTTGTTGTTGCTTGGCTATTAGGCTTTCTCCAAGTCCGGCATTTGTTTCTCCATTCTTCTTTCATTTTTTCTCTTTCTTCCGGACTCATGTTATGCCATTTTTCTTTCATCTCATTTTTCCAGTGATGACGTGGGCCACAGCCCCATCTTCCATGAAATCCGCCGAACAATATTTTGCTCAATACGAGGATCCCGATGGCTTGTAAAAAACTAATGGGTGATACGTGTACTACTTCTGTTAATATCCCATTCCATAAACGCATCACTACATAACTTAACAGTGATCCGAAGGCTGCTGCCATAATAGTGAAGCCAATAATTTTTTTAATCCAAAATTTCTTGTGCATGATGTTTTCTTTAATTAATAATTTAATAGTTCGTCGCGCAGGCCTGCTAGTCTTTCTCTCAAATGCAATACAGCATATCGTTTGCGACTTAATAAGGTATTGATGGTTTCTCCGGTTTGTTCAGAAATTGTTTTAAAGGGAACGCCTTCTATTTCATTTAGCACAAACACTTCTTTTTGCGCAGGAGGCAATTCTTCCAGTGCTTCATTCAGTGTTTCCCAGAAAAGATTTCTTAAGTATGCCGTTTCCGGGTTATTGCTATTGTCGAGAAAAAGTTCCGACCAATCAAAGCTCATTTCATCTTCTGCATCTATAAACAAATCGTTAATCAATTCCGGTTTTTGCTTACGTTGTTTATCGGTTATTTTATTTCTCGTAACAGTAAATAACCATGCGGTAAGTTGTTCAATGGGTTTGGTATTTCCGATGAACTGATAAAAAACATCCTGCAGTATGTCTTCCACATCGGCTTCATTGCTCACCCTTTTACGGATGAAGCCTTTCAAGCGTTTGGTATACGCATTGATCACTTCTGTGATATTGCTCTTGCCTTTTTCTGTCATGTTAGCCGGTATCGTCAATGCATTGCCCATCAATAATAAGGTAGACGAGCAATGAAAGATAATATTTTAAATGCCTTTATTTTATTTCGCAGAGTTCTTCCCATCTCGTGGTATAGCGCGGACTGCGTAGCTCTTGCCGCATTTTCCAATCGCGTTCCACACCTGCTGCTGCAAATTTTAGTGTGTCGTTGCGCATGGCGAAATTAATATTGTCCATCATACTCATGAGCATTCGATGTTTTTCGGAACTGGGTGCTTTGAATAAAGAAGCTTGAATCGAATTGTCTGGTACAATGCCACTGAGTATGACGCCAGCTTTCTTATACACGCGTCCTTTTTCAAATAGTCTTTCGGTTAACTGAAGTGCTGCTTTGATGAGTTCATTGGTGAGCGATGTGGCTATGGGAAGATTTACATAACTGCTGATGCTGGCTCCATGCTGATAATAACGAGTATCTGTTACTGGTTCTTTTGCGATCATCATTACGCTGATGCAACTCGCGGCCGAGTGTTGCCGGCGTAGTTTTTCTGCAGCACGCGAAGTATAAGTAGCAACCGCTTCTTTAATATGTTCGAGCTCGGTTACTGCAGATCCAAACATGCGTGTGGTGGCAATTACTTTTTTGGTGAGGCGTTCGTCTTCCATTTCTCTACTTGGCAAACCATTTAGTTCGCGGATTAGCTTGGCTCCCACAACACCGCCTAAATTTTTAGTTGCCCAAGCAACGTCTTTTTTGCTTAATTCAAGTGCGTTATTGATTTGATAGAGCTGTAATTTTTTTGCGTATTGATGACCTACTCCCCAGATATCTTGCACCGGTGTTCTTTCTAGTGCTTGCGTTATTTTCCGGGGGCTGTCTAAGATCAACACACAGTTGGTAACTATTTTATTTTTCTTACACAATCGATTGGCCACTTTGCTGAGTACTTTGGTAGGAGCCACGCCAATAGACACTTTGATGCCTGTCCATTGTTCTACCGTATCTTTTATTTTGAAAGAAATTTCTTGTAAGTCTTTGGGTGCTACATGTGATAAATCCAGAAAGGCCTCGTCTACAGAATACACTTCCACGGCTCCCAGGGGAAGCATGGATCGTAGTGTTTCCATCACACGCCAGCTAAGATCGCCATAGAGGTTATAGTTCGATGAAAAAGTGGATACCCCATGTTTTTCAATCAGGTCTCTTGCTTTGAAATAAGGGCCTCCCATTTCTACGCCAATCTGCTTAGCTTCATCGGTTCTGGATATAATGCATCCATCGTTATTGCTCAATACAATAACGGGCCGACCTTCCAGTTGGGGCTTGAATAATTTTTCGCAGGAGCAATAAAAACTATTGCAGTCGATGATGGCTTTCATGAAATTAATATTAGTGCAAACTATGAATGGCATAGACCACCACCCCCCAGGCAGTATAATTGCTGAATTCTTCAATTTGAAGATGCCCGTATTTTTTATTCTCCGCAATCAACGTAATGCCCTTCATATGTGTTTGCAGACGGCGTACCAATAACTCGCCATTGATTACGGCCACGATTACTTTTCCATTCACAGCTTTGATGCTGCGGTCTACAATCAGTACATCGCCATGATGAATGCCGGCACCGATCATGGCATCGCTGTTCATGCGGAAAAAGAAGGTAGCGGGCTTGTTTCTGATTAACTGCTCGTTTAGGTCGATACCCCTTTCCATATAATCGTCGGCTGCTGCCCCGAAGCCAGTGGCATTGGCTGTGGGCACTTCCCACTGATCGAAATTCTTGCTGCCTTTATAGGAGGCACTGCCCCATTCGTCGGTAAACATGATAAATAAATTTTAATATGCTAAATTATTTAGTAAATTTATACTAAAATATTTATCGCTATAAAATTTTATTTATGGAAATGAGCAGCTTACAGCAAAGAGGAAATGGTATGTCACATGCTATCCATTTCAGCGAATACTTACTAGTGGCGCATCCGGGAGTGGATTTGCATGATAAAATTTTGGGAGAGCAGGAATATTTTTCGATGCACTATTTAGAGCGCACTGCTATTAAAATGAAACCGCATATTGAACTGGCTTCTTTTCAAGCTCGCGAAGAAATGGAGCCAACCCTTATTCGATGGATGCATCGGATTATTAGTCGGCAACAGGCATTTAGTTGTACCCTAAATAATTTTAGTGGGTTTCCACCGGATACCCTTTATCTGCGCATACCAGAACCAGAAGCCATCAAGCGATTAGCAGCTGAGTTAGAACAATTGAATGATTATGTAACTACCAATAATTGCCCGGCCATTCGCATCAATACGAAGCCAATGGTATCGGTGGCCAAGAAACTCACCGAAAGCAACTATCTGCGAGCTATGCTGGATTTTTCGCAACGTAGTTTTTACGAAATCTTTGAGGTGAAGGAATTGCTTTTATTGCGTCGAAACCATGCATTCGACGGATATAAACAGGTCAATAAATTTGTATTACAGCCTGGTTAGGGCTTCGTTATTATTGATTGCCTTGGGTAGCTTCCTTTACTTCCTGTAAAAATTCTTCGGGGCTTTCTTTGGGCAAGCCGTCCCAGGAACGAAGTATATTTCCTTTCTCATCTAGTACAGCAGTAAAAGGGAAGCTTCCTTTAGAATTGTATTTATCGGCCAACTGATCATTCTGTTTTTGCAAATCCTTTGCCAACTGATTTTTTTTCTGTCTAGGAAAATCAGCATTCAGCATCACTAACTTTTCTCCGGCAAATTGTTTGAAAGAATCGTTGTCAAACATTTCTTTATGCATACGAATACAAGGTCCACACCAATCAGAACCCGAAAAATTGAGGAGGATAAATTTGTGATCCTTACTTGCAATGGACTTCGCTTTTTCAAAACTGGTCTCCCAATTGGTAAACGACATCATTAAAAAACTTAACAAAACAATTCCTGTGAATTTCATAATCTGGAATTTTAAAATAAACATGATTCTAAAATGTAGATACATGCCCACTAATTTTCATCCCAAAGCTGAAGGATTTGCTGCAATTATTTTGTTAAAAAATCTTGATACACAAATAGCGATTGAAATTATTAGGGAAAGGGATACTTGGTCATTTATTAGGTCTTTCGATTCTTAAGATTAAATTCGCGCTAAACCGAGTACATGGAGGAAGTGATTGCAGCTATTGAAACGCTATTTGTTAAATTTAAGAAAGCGGGGTCTGAAAAGATTGAAAAACTGCCACAAAGCGGGGGCGACCGGGTATACTTTAGAGTTTATTACAAAACAGAAACCTTTATAGCCACTTATAATTTACACGTTAAAGAAAACCAAACATTTATTGCTTTTAGTAAGCATTTTAAGAGCAAGGGATTACCTGTTCCAGAAGTATTATTGGTTAACGATGATCAAACTATTTATCTACAAGAAGATCTTGGAACGGTCTCTTTATTAAACGAGCTTGAACAACACGGGCATGGCGAAAGGTCGTACTGCCTATTCCAAAAAAGCTTAGCGGCTTTGGCGAGTATGCAGATTAAAGGCGATGCAGGATTGGATTATAGTGTATGTTTAACTGCAAAGGAATTTGGTAAGCAAGCCATCTTGAGCGATCTGCTTTATTTTAAATATTATTTTTTAGATACCCTGCAACTTCCTTACGATAAGCAGGCCATGATGGACGACTTTGAAGCGTTGAGCACCTACCTTACCCGAACAGAGAACAAGTATTTTATGTTCCGCGATTTTCAGAGTCGAAATATTATTGTGAATGATGACGAAGTACAGTTCATCGATTTTCAGGGTGGAATGAAAGGTGCTTTGCAATATGATGTGGCTTCTTTACTTTGGCAAGCAAAAGCGGAATTGAGTGAAAAGTGGAAAGATGATTTATTAGAATTTTATATCGATGAAATAAATAAATTATTAGATCGCCCGGTTGATAAAATCACTTTTGTAAGTCAATATAATGGGTACGTGTTGATTCGTTTACTACAAGTGATGGGTGCTTATGGTTTTCGAGGACTCTTTGAAAGGAAAGCACATTTTTTAGCGAGCATCCCTTTAGGATTAAAAAATTTAAAATTCTTTTTAGAACATAAAAGTATAGGAATTCATACGCCAGAGTTTGATAGGGTTTTACGCCTTGTGGTTTCTGATGAAATAGCGGATCGTTTTGAGCCTGTACTTGCTAATGAGGATACAGCGTTACTGATTGAAGTAAATAGTTTCAGTTATAAGAAGGGCATTCCGGAGGATGAAAGTTCCAATGGTGGCGGATTTGTTTTTGATATGCGAAGTATTTTAAATCCAGGTAGATTTGATGATTATAAAAGATTGAATGGGAAAGATAAACCCGTACAAGATTTTCTGGAGCAACGTACAAAAATGAATAAGTACTTAAATAGTGTTTGGGACTTAGTGGATATAGCAGTGGAAGATTATTTAAAAAGAGGATTTAGTCATTTGCAAATAAATTTTGGTTGTACTGGCGGTCAGCATCGAAGTGTGTATGCTGCTGAGCAAACTGCGCGTCATTTGAGAAACAAATACAAAGTGAAATTGGTATTAACACATACCAATACTGCTAATTGGTTTAAAGGATAAAAACATTTATATGAAAGCGATGTTATTTACGGCAGGTTTAGGAAGTAGGTTGAAACCCTTTACAGACAGACATCCCAAGGCATTGGCCGAAGTGAATGGGAAAACTTTACTGGAAAGAAATATAAAGTATTTGCAGAAATTTGAAATCTATGAAGTGATAGTGAACGTACATCATTTTGCAGATCAAATCATCGATACCATTGAAAAAAATAATGGGTGGGGTTCTAACATTGCTATTTCGGATGAGCGAGAGGAAGTATTGGAAACTGGAGGAGGGCTAAAAAAAGCTGCCTGGTATTTTGAGGGAAAAAAAGAATTTGTGGTAATGAATGTAGACATCCTCACTGATTTCGATTTGAATGAAATGATTTTACAGCATCAACAAGAAAGGCCGTTGGCTACCTTAGCTGTAACACAGCGTAACACATCCCGGTATTTTTTATTTGATTGGAATAGTCATTTATGTGGTTGGAGAAATGTAGCAACAGGTGAGGAGAAACCCGCGGATTTAAAATCGAGTAATGAAGATTATGCAGATTTAAAAATGAAAGCTTTTAGTGGTATTCATATTATTGACCCGTTCATTTTTTCATTAATAAAGCAAGAAGGTAAATTTTCGATGGTGGATGTCTATCTCGATCTGATGCAGAAAAAATACATCAATAGTTTTGACCATACAGGTGGTTTACTCATAGATGTTGGAACCCCTGAAAGCCTAATCAGAGCAGCTGAAATATTTCATTAATCAACTTTTTTAGCAATGCATAAAATTAGATTCGCCATTATTGGTTGTGGTAGAATTGCTGAAAGGCATGCTATCCATGCGAGTAATTATGGAGAATTGATAGCGGTATGTGATATACTTCCTGAAAAAGCAAATGCACTTGCTAAAAAATATAATGCACAGGCATTTTTTAGTATTGAAGACTTTCTCCAAAAGCAGTTAATACTGGATGTAGTAGTTGTTTGTACACCCAATGGCTTACATGCAACACATAGTATTCAATCACTTCAAGCAGGTTATCATGTATTGGTTGAAAAGCCAATGGCCATCTCAGTAGCAGATTGTGAAGCCAT
>CAIJZG010000221.1 GCA_903825065.1 uncultured Bacteroidota bacterium | reverse complement strand
ATTTCGTCATGAAAATCTGAGTAATTATTATAAAACGAATTTTTCGTTAAAGCAACACCATAAGTATAGCTTGACCGAACTTGAAAACATGATGCCTTGGGAAAGAGATATTTACGTTTCCTTGTTGATTCAATATATTGAAGAAGAGAATCAAAAAATTAAAGAACGACAACAAAGAAAATAGTAAATGCCTGTATACAAAAAGCATAACGGTAAACCGGTCGTAGGATATTCCGGAGCAGAATTGGGTTATACCGATCCAATTGTGACCTCCCTTATGCATTGGTATTATCAAAATTCTGACGGATCATCGGGTAAGCCTTTAAGCCTTAAACAAGAAAATGAAATGCTTGGTCGTATGGATTACCAAGAAGCCAAGAAAATTCGTGAGAAATCATTTGGCACTTTATTAGCCGAACAAAAAGGTGGATTTGGTTCTTCACTCAAATCAGCAATCTCAAAAAAAACAACAGCAAAAATAACTGGCATTAAAGAAGCTTTTCATCCATTAAATATTGCTAAAAAATTAACTGGTGGTTCCAATTTGGCACCAGCTATATTAGGTAAAATGTTTGGAGTTGATAAAAAGAAAGTTGATTATTTTTCCGGTGTCAAACCAAAACATACTGCCAGTTTAGAATCTGGTGATTCTTCATTAGATTCACCTGAAGCTTTAGAGTCTTTAGGTTACATCTACAAATCACTCAAGCAATCAATTGATGACAAACATCAAGCAGAAACTCAGGCTAAAGAAGCCAAACAAAAAGAAGAAGATGATGAAAATACCCGTAATGAAGAATTGGTTAAAGCTTTAACGGGTAGAAGAAAGAAAAAAGAAAAACCTTATCGTGATGAAAAAGGTAGATTTGCTAAACGACCAACAGAAGAAACAAAACCTACAGTTAAAACTGAAACTCCTTCGGTATTTAAACCAAGCGCAGCAAGAACTGCCACCCCAACAGGAAATATTGGTGGCTTAGGTGTTTCACCGTCAACCGTAAGTACCGGTTTGGGTATGACAGCAAAAATTGGAACCGCAGCGGTCGTAGCTGGTGGTGGTGCAATTATTACTGGTGGTTTAATGATGCCTAGTGATAGTGTTGCACAAGTTATTGATAAAGCTTCAAATTTAGTTGGAGTTGATAAATCGTTAATGTATGCCATGGCCAAACAGGAAAGCGGATTCAATCCGAGTGCTGCGGCTAAAACATCTTCAGCAAAAGGACTCTATCAATTCATTAAAGGTACTTGGAAAGGCATGGTAGAAAAATACGGTTCAAAATTTCCTATACTAAGGGAGCGTGGACCGGAAGATGCTGAAGCAAATGCCATTGCTGGTGCTTTGTTTATTAAAGATAATTCGGATTATTTGGCCAAATTTAAAATACCTGTCAATGCAACAACAATTTATGCTGCACACTTTTTGGGTCCTGACGGCGCAAGAAAATTATTAACTGCAAATCCAGACCAAAATGCTACCACAATACTACCCGAAGCCTCTCAAGCAAATAAACCTATTTTTTATGATAAGAATAATAATCCTAGGACGGTACAACAAGTTATTGATGTTTTGTTTCAAAAAGTTGGTCAATATCAAGAAAAATACACACAAGCTTTAAATAAACCTAATGATACGGGTAATAAAGTTTATCAAGCATCCAATGATTTAAAGAATAACAAAGCTGACCTAGTTGCTTCAAATGAAAAATCATCACAGAATGTAAATACTACCAATGTGAATGCTCAAAAAGAAAAATCTTCACAAACAATTATGGTTGGTTCAAATAATGACAAACCTGCATATCTCAATAAGGCCGCAGCATAATGGAATATAAAGAAGCCAAAAAATTAAGAGAAAAGTCCTTTGGTACTCTTTTAGCTGAACATGAAGGTGGTTTAGGTTCATCTTTAAAAGCGGCCATTTCTCAAAAAACTCAAGCCAAAATGACTGGCATGAAAGAAAAATTTGACCCAATGAATATTGCCAAATTTATGACAATGGGTTCAAATTGGGCGCCAGCTATGTTAGGCAAATTAACCAATAGAAAACAAAGTGATATTGATTATTTTTCTGGTGTAAAAAGAAAAGGTAAAGGCACAGCCGAAAAACTAGGTAAAGTTGATGGTGAAGAAGGTGGTGGAAATGTATTAAGTATATTGCAAAGTATTGAAAGTTTATTGCATAAAACCAGAGAAGATGATAAACTTAAATCTGAAGAAGAAAAGAATTTTGAAGAGGAAAAAAATACAGAAAAAGCCAAGCGACATAAAGAACTTATGGAAGCCATCACAGGAAAAGCTTATAAAGAAAAGAAAGTAACAACAGCAACTAAGGTAGATGATAAATCAAATGAATCTCCTGGATTGGGATTAATGGATTTATTGGGCGGAGCTGCAGCATTTTCAACATTAACTAAAGTGTTATCTTGGTTTGCTAGTGGTTTTGGTTTAGCACTTCTCGGAATTGGATCAGCCGCCGCATTAATGGCTTTACTATATCGAGATGAACACGCAGAAGAAACCAATAAAGGTATTCAAAATGCTGGTGCAACCGATGGTGGTCTAGGTGCTGCCATTCAAGAGGTTAGATCCGATGAAGTTGCTAGCAGAAAAGCGGTTTTACTTCGTGAAGCTCATAAAAATGATATAATTAAATCTCATTGGTGGGAATATAAAAAGCAAGATGAAGAAGAAAAAGAATATTTAAAATCTATTGGTTTTGATGATAAAACAGGATTGACACAAAAAGATAGAGATAATGGTTTTAATGCTGTTGATGAAGATGGTAATCCATATCTTTCGAAATCTAGAGCAAAAGAATCTGCAGGTAAAGAAACTGATGTTCCAAAACAAGAAGAATCCAAAAATTCTCAAACAGCAACACCTTTAGTATCATCAGAAAGTGTTACGCCAGCAGTATCTAATGAAAATAAAGAAAATTTATCACCGCTACCAAATAATACTTCATCAGTTGAATCTGTTCAATCCACACCACAAATTTCACAAGCTCTGAATCAAGCACAAAAAGAAAATTCAGATTTAAATCTTCCACAATCTAAATCTGATCCAACTAGTGTGGTTAATAACAATGTGAATAATGTTTCAAAAGGTGGTAAACCAAGGGGTGCCATTCCATTAGTAAGAAATAATGAAGAAACTATCCAACGATTAATATTCAATTCAACTAGAGTAGTTTAACCAATAAAAAACCCCGCACTTGGCGGGGT
>CAIJZG010000220.1 GCA_903825065.1 uncultured Bacteroidota bacterium | reverse complement strand
GGTAATTGGTATGAAGATAAAAACATAGTAGCCGCCACCACGAACCATCTTTTAAAGAATGGCACAAAAAACAAAACTGCTTTTGAAATCAATGATTTTTTTGAATTTTATGGTGCTTTCCTAAGTCGTAGTTGTTTTAATGAAACAGCTACCATCACCTTACATTGCCTAAATAAACATTTGGCAATTTTATTGCCTGTAGTTACTGAATTAATTACCGATGCCATATTCCCCGAGTCTGAATTAGCCATTTATAAGCAGAACCAAAAACAGCGACTGGAAGTAAATTTAAAAAAATGCGATTTCGTAGCGAATAGATTGATCGATGAATACATTTATGGTTTTGACCATCCTTATGGGAAATATACATCTGCAAAAGATTTCGACCAATTAGCTCAATCCGATCTGATAGAATTTTATGAACAATTCTATACCCATGGCAAATGCTTGATTTTTGTGGCTGGCAAATTACCTGCTGATCTTTCAACTATGCTTAATAAAGAACTGGGCTCTCTCCCATTTAATCACAACGATAAAATCATCAAAAACATACCACAGGTTCGAGCTAGTCAGAAAAAATATCGAATCACAAATGATATTGATTCAGTGCAAGCTGCGATAAGAATCGGAAGACCCTTCCCCAATAGGCATCATGCCGATTTTCCAAAAATGGGGGTTTTAAATAATTTGTTTGGAGGCTTTTTTGGATCAAGATTGATGAGTAATATAAGAGAAGACAAAGGCTATACTTATGGTATTCATAGTTATATTCAAAATCATATCCATGATACTGCATTGCTAGTAAGCACTGAAGCTGGTAGAGATGTAGCAGAGGCTACCATTACAGAAGTCTATAAAGAAATGGCTTCATTGAGAGACGAAATTATTGATGCAGAGGAACTTGATCTTGTTCGAAATTATATGATTGGTTCTTTACTGGGTGATCTGGATGGACCCTTCCAAATTATGGCCCGTTGGAAAAATTATATTCTCAATAACTTGGATGATTCCTATTTCTACAATAGCCTGGAAATTGTTCGAACCGTTACAGCTGAAGAATTACAGGAGCTTGCCAAGAAGTACCTTCAGCCTGAGGATTACTACGAACTACTTGTTATTTAAAAACTAACAGTAAGGCTGTTTTACATTTAATTTAATGGTATTATATCATGTGACTATATGACAAACGTCATGTGGTAATGATGTCAGTGATTTTAACTTTATGTCTGCAAATAATTAGATGATAATTAAACTAAGCAACATGAAGACGGAATATCTTATTAATGTAAAAGCAGTAGACAATAGACTACACATTTTTCTTAACGGAAAGACCATTTGGGATTCCGGAATTATACATGGCGACCCTTCAATGGATGTAATGATCGACTTAACAAGTCACCTTCTCGCATATGAAGGCAGTACTTGCGAACTGATTTTTGAAGGGTTCAATGATTCTTATGGTGAAAGTTCCAATGATGAGGGTTTTAATCCCTGGCATTTTAACTACCGGGTATTTTCTAGAACTACCGATACCAACGGACAAGTCATAGAAGAAAAAGACATGCTTCAACCCTATAATGAGAAGCATTTATCTAATCCAAATGTGAGGGCAATTAACAACCGCTATCAGATTATGAGAAAAGACCTCGAATACAAAGTAATCTCTAACGCTTTAACGCAACAATTCTATAACTAGTAAACCAATTTAGGTTTACTATTTTTTTTTAAACTAAATAAATACTATGGCACAAGTTAAAAAGGCCACCAAATACGTTTATGCATTTGGCGGTGGAAAGGCTGATGGAAATGAGTCCATGAAAAATTTACTGGGTGGTAAAGGAGCAAACCTGGCTGAGATGGCTGGGCACCCAAAATTAAAATTGCCAGTACCTCCTGGTTTTACCATTACCACAGATGTTTGTACTTATTATTATGCAAACAAAAAGAAATATCCTCCTGTATTACAAGAACAAGTAAAAAAAGCCTTGACTTCAGTTGAAAAAGAAATAGGAAAAAAATTCGGTGACGTAAATAACCCACTCTTAGTTTCTGTTCGCTCTGGGGCTCGAAAATCAATGCCGGGTATGATGGAGACTGTATTGGATATTGGTTTGAACGAAAAAACAATTGCTGGACTAATAAAGCAATCTGGGGATGCAAGATTTGCATATGACGCATACCGCAGATTGATCATGATGTATGCAGATGTGGTAATGGAAAAAGCGGGTGACATAGAAGTAAAAGCAGGTAAAGGCATCCGCAAACAATTGGATGAAAAATTGGAAAAGGTTAAACATAAAAATGGTTACAAATTAGATACTGATTTAACTGTTGATCAATTAAAAGACTTGGTAAAAGACTTTAAAGACACTGTAAAAAAAGTATTGGGCAAACCATTCCCAGAAGATCCATGGGAGCAATTATGGGGTAGTGTAGGTGCGGTATTTAGTAGCTGGAGCGGGAAGCGTGCAGTGGAATACAGAAGGATCGAAAAAATTCCTGACGAATGGGGAACTGCCGTTAACGTTCAATCAATGGTATTCGGTAATATGGGCGATACCAGTGCAACTGGTGTTGCATTTACTCGTAACCCAGGTAATGGCGAAAACAAGTTCTATGGCGAGTATCTTTTAAATGCACAAGGCGAAGACGTGGTTGCAGGTATTAGAACTCCAGCACCCGTAAATGAATATTCTAAAAACGATCAGAGTAAACACTTGCCTACTTTAGAAAAAACAATGCCTGCTGTTTACAAAGAACTATTTGCTATTCAAAACAAATTAGAAAGGCATTATAAAGACATGCAAGACATAGAGTTCACCATTGAAAAAGGCAAACTCTATATGTTGCAATGTCGAATAGGTAAGAGAAATGGTGTGGCTGCTGTGAAAATTGCAAGCGACATGTTTACTGAAAAATTGATTGATGCAAAAACTGCTATCATGCGGGTTGGTCCGAATCAATTGGTTGAATTATTATTACCGATGTTAGATCCAAAAGTACAAGCAGCAACCAAAGCAATTGCTAAAGGTTTACCTGCAGGTCCTGGCGGAGCAAAGGGAAGAGTAGTATTTACTTCAAATGATGCTGTTGAATGGGCTAGTCGTGGTGAAAAAGTAATTCTTGTTCGTGAAGAAACCTCTCCTGAAGATGTTGATGGTATGCACAAATCGCAAGCGATTTTAACAACCAAAGGTGGCATGACTTCACACGCAGCACTCGTAGCTCGTGGTTGGGGTAAATGCTGTATTGTTGGTTGTACTGATATTGAAATTCATAGCGAAACAAAATCATTCAAAGCCAATGATGGTACTTTTATTAAGGAAGGTGACTGGATTAGCTTAGACGGAACTAAAGGATTAGTATATCATGGAAGTATGGCCTTAGTTGATATTGATTTAGATAAAAACTTGGCATATAAAAATCTGATGAAATTAGTTGACAAGATTAAAACAATGGGCGTACGAACCAATGCAGAAACTCCAGGAGATGCTGCACAAGGTTTAAAATTTGGTGCAGAAGGAATTGGTTTATTCCGCACAGAGCATATGTTCTACGGCGAAGGAAGTGATGAGCCTCTGTTCCTATTACGCAAAATGATCGTGAGCAAAACTGAGAAAGAAAGAAGAGTTGCCTTGAACGATTTAGCCAAGTTTGTAAAGAAAGACATGAAAGCTACATTGAATACCATGAATGGATTCCCTGTAACTATTCGATTGCTTGATCCACCATTGCACGAGTTTGTGCCCCATGATTCTGCTAAACTGCAACAGTTAAGTAAAGAACTGGGTATTAGCATGAGTTTGTTGAAAAGAAGAGTTCTTGCATTACATGAGAATAACCCAATGCTTGGTCACAGAGGTGTTCGTTTAGGGATTTCTTATCCAGAGATCACTGAAATGCAAATCAGATCCATCTTTGAAGCAACAGCGGAATTATTAATCGCTGGAAAGAAACCTTTCCCTGAAATCATGATCCCAGTTACTTGTACAGTAAATGAGTTAACACACCAGAAGGCAATTGTTGAAAGAGTGTATAAAGAAGTTTTAGTAAAAACTAAACTCAAAAAAATTCCTTACCTCTTTGGTACAATGATCGAAATTCCAAGAGCTGCATTGAAAGCAGAGAAAATGGCAACAGAAGCAGATTTCTTTAGCTTTGGAACGAACGACTTAACTCAAATGAGTTTTGGATTCAGTCGTGATGATATTGGTGGATTCTTACCAAATTATCTAGATCAAAAGATATTAGAAGATGATCCATTCCAAACAATCGATCAAGAAGGTGTAGGTGAGTTGATTAAGTTCGGTACTGAACGTGGACGAAAAACAAAACCAAATTTAAAAGTAGGTATTTGTGGTGAACATGGTGGTGATGCTGAAAGCGTTAAGTTCTGTCACCAAATAGGTATGAACTATGTAAGCTGTTCTCCTTTCCGTGTGCCAATCGCTAGATTAGCAGCAGCACAGGCAGCAGTTAGCTTTCCTAGAAAATAAATACGACACTTTAAAAAAGCCTTCCGGTTATCACCGGAAGGCTTTTTAGTTTGTAGAAGTCTAAGAAAAAATATTCTTAACTTTCATCAAATTAAAAATCATGATTAAGTTCATCGTAAAAACCTTGATTACTGCGGTTGCAGTATTAGTTGCAGCATATGTTTTAGATGGGGTGCATGTTAAGGATTCAATGACAGCTGTTCTAGTGGCTGCAGTTCTAGGTCTCTTGAATAGTTTTATAAAGCCAATACTTGTAATCATTACTATACCCATTACCATTTTCACTTTAGGATTATTTCTTTTAGTAATCAATATTCTAATTGTAAAATGGGCTTCTGATATTGTACCAGGTTTTAGAGTAGATGGATGGGTGTATGCACTGTTGTTTAGTTTTGTAGTATCTATTGCAACTTATTTATTGGAAAGTTTAATTGGTACTGATAAGAATCAAAAAGTATAGATTTTTAATAAATATTAGAGTTAAAAAAGGTTTCATTACTCCTTACTCCTCACACTTCACTTTTCTCACTTTTGTAACTTTTTAGTCCCCACTTATCACAAAATAATTCCATTCATCATTTTTGAAAATCAATAAAAATCAATAAGTAATTGATTTTCAGTTACTTGTTTCATGCCCATTACTTCCTCTTGCCGATTACCTTAAAAAACTTGGTACTATGTGTTGCATAGTACCAAATATTATTGCATCTTTGTGTTGTCAATGAGAGAATAAGTCAATAGACAAAATTAAAAACATCAAAAAAAATTAAAATAAAGATCATGAAAACCCAAAACAAAAACACAGCTGCAAACATTGAAAAAACAGTTATTGAATCAATGTATCAAGAAACCAAAGAAACAGTTGCTACCAACATGACTACTACTAACCACAAATCTTTGAGTAGTGCTGAACTTTGGAACATTCAACGCAATATGCGCACTAGAACTGGCAGAAGAAACTTTATTTAATGGCACTGGGCTAAAACAATAGGTTGAAGTCCCAATTGAACAAACTTGATTAGTAATTATCACAAGGTTTCCCCCACAGAATTTAAGGGCAACCATAAAACTCCGGCTATGGACATTCAGAACACACAGAGTCAGATGCGAAAGGGCGTATTGGAGTTTTGCATTTTATCCATTATCCGTCAAGGGGAAGTGTATCCCAGTGACCTAGTAGATCGGATGAAAGCAGCCAACCTACATATTTTGGAAGGCACACTCTATCCTTTGCTTACCAGATTAAAAAATGCAGGACTACTTACTTACCGTTGGGTAGAAAGCAACAGTGGACCGCCACGAAAGTATTTTGTCATGACCGACCTTGGTCTTGAGTTCTACGGGGAACTGGAAAGAACCTGGAAAGAGCTGGCAGATGCGGTGCATACTTTAACACAGCCTTCTGCAGAACAACCATCTACCGAAGAAAACCAACCCCAACCTTAACCACAAAAAAAACTGACATGAAAAAGGTAATTAATATAAACTTCCAAGGCAGGGTAATACCCATTGAAGAAACTGCCTACGACATACTAAAACAGTATGTGGAAAGTTTGAGAAGATTCTTTGCCAATGAGGAAGGTCGCGATGAAATCATCAATGATATTGAAGGACGTATCGCCGAACTATTTGGCGAGAGCTTGAAGAAAGGCGACACCTGCATTACAGACGAAACAGTGAATAAAATCATTGCCAGTATGGGCCGCCCTGAAGATTTTGAAGGCGAAGAAGCAAATGTAAAATCACAATTAGGTGGTGAAGGCAATCAACAGCAATACAATAGTGGCTATAACGCTTATGCAAATGATCCAAGAGGTAGACTGTATCGTAATGATACTGATAAATTACTGGGCGGAGTTTGTAGCGGTATAGCAAACTACTTAAGAGTAGATCCAACAATTGTTCGACTAGTATTTGCATTAATGGTATTTGGCGCTGGCACTGGTGTGTTTTTATATATTCTGCTTTGGATTATCCTTCCTTCAAAGCCTTTGGTAACAAATATTTCAAGCAAACGCCTATATAGAAACCCAGATGAAAAAGTAATAGCTGGTGTAGCAAGTGGTATCTCTGCTTATTTTGATATTGCTATTTGGATTCCAAGATTAATTTTTGCACTGCCTCTAGTT
>CAIJZG010000219.1 GCA_903825065.1 uncultured Bacteroidota bacterium | reverse complement strand
TATGCTTTTACAACGGTAACGTAGTTAGAAATCTTCTCGCAATACCTTGGCGATTCATCACCATGTAATTGCACCAGATACAAACCACAAGCATCTACCATTTGAAGCACTTCTTCTGCAGGCTTATTTACAAATACCCCTACCTTATTAATCTGTTGCCCTTTTATTTTTTTCAACTGTTCTTTACTCATATGAGAAAAAACATATCGGGGCGATTTGGGGTAAAAAATGAACCCTGCAAACTCAACACCCATTTCATCGAGTTGTATAACTTGTTCAGGTCTAGTGATACCGCAAACCTTAATACGCATATTATTTCGCTTTTAGTTGATTTACAAAATCAGCAAAAGCAATCGAAGGATCGGCTTCTTTCATAAAATTCTCACCGATCAAAAAACCCTTAAAACCGGCATTTCGCAAAGTTACAATTGTATTTACATCACTAATGCCACTTTCTGCAATAGCTAACTTATTAGATGGTATTTTGTTAATAAGATTGAGAGAAGTTTGAATACTCACTTCAAAAGTCTTCAAATTACGGTTGTTCACTCCTACTAAATCCACTTCCTCACAGATATGTGCTAATTCTGATTCATCATGTATCTCTAATAAAACTTCTAATCCCAAACTTTTTGCCAACCTCGCAAATGATTGAACTTCTGCAATGCTTAAGCAAGACGCAATTAACAAAATCAGATCGGCACCCATGGCTTTTGCTTCATACACCTGATAAGCATCGATGATAAAATCCTTGCGTAAAATTGGGATATCATGAACTCTTGCAGCGATTAAGTCGGCAGGAGTACCACCAAAAAAATCATAGTCCGTTAATACGGATACAGCACTCGCCTGCTTTGAATAAGCTCCTGTAACTTCCACCACATCTGCTATTCCATTAATGATTCCTTTTGAGGGCGACTTTCTTTTAAATTCTGCAATAATGCCGGTCCTTTCTGGATCGTTCAGGAAAGCAGTTACAGAAAAAGTCTCGCGCTCAAATAAAGTTTCCTCTTTAAGTTGAGTGATAGACTTTTTTTGTTTTCGATCTGCAACTTCTAATATCTTCTGTTCAACTATTTTATCAAGAATATTCATCTATTGTAATGCTATTAAATTTTGTAATGATTGATACGCTTTTCCACTATCTAAACTTTCGACTGCTGCATTATACGCTTCTTCATAGGATGCAAATTTCCCAGTACAATTTAATGCCATCGCTGCATTAGCCAATACCACTGCATTTTGCGCCCAGGTACCATCTCCCTTAATAATTTTTGTAAATATTTTACAAGCTTCTTCCACGGTATTGCCACCATGAATATCTTCTGCACTTACCATACGTTTTCCTAATTCCTCTGGCGTATAAACCTTTTCACCTTTATTCGTTATTACTTTGGTATCGCTGGTAAGTGAAATCTCATCATATCCATCCAAGCTGTGAATAATTGTAAATGCTTTACCCGTTTGCTGTAACAAATAATTATAGATCCTGGCCATTTCCAAATTATAAACACCCACTAATTGAAAGGCCGGTGAAGCCGGATTTACCATGGGACCAAGCATATTAAAGAAATTACGTAAACCTAAATTTTTACGAATAGGGCCAACCGACTTCAACGCTGGATGAAATAAAGGTGCATGCAAGAAACAAATATTTGCTGCTTCCAATTCTTTTAATAAGAGGTCATTATTATTTTTATGTTTATAACCCAACTGCTCCATTACATTCGAAGCACCACTTATAGAACTAGCCCCATAGTTCCCGTGTTTAGCAACTTTATGTCCAGCTCCAGCCACGATAAAACAAGAAAGTGTAGAAACATTAAAAGTATTTTTTCCATCACCTCCAGTTCCTACAATGTCTAATACTTCCTGGCCTTTCATATTCACTTTAATACATAATTCCAGTAAAGCATCACAAAAACCTTGCAGCTCCTCAATAGTAATACTACGCATTAAAAAAACGGTGATGAAAGCAGCCACTTCAGTATCATTGAATTGACTATTAGAAATATTAATCAATACTTCTTTCGCTTTTTCGCGACTTAGTGTTTTGTGTTCGAATAAATATTGTAATAATTTTTTCATATACCTATCTTTTTAACCAGTTTTTTAAAATGGTTTCACCAATTGGTGTTAACACACTTTCGGGATGAAATTGCACCCCTTGCACATCATATTTTTTATGCTCCAATGCCATGATCAATCCATTCGCTTCAGTAGCGGTAATATTTAAATCAGTTGGAAAACTCTGATCACTCACCACCCAACTATGATATCTTCCCACAATGAACTCAGTAGGCATTCCTTCAAACAAAAAATTCACATTCGTGTTTAACTCATTTCGATTAGTCACTAATTGAATGGGGGTTGCAATCCCATGAAAGGGTGCTGATAAATTTGTTAGCGTTCCTCCAAAAGCTTCTCCAATTGCCTGATGTCCCAAACATACGCCCAGTATAGATTTGCTGGGTGCATATTCTTTAATTAAAGGTAATAGCAATCCAGCCTCAGAAGGAATACCAGGACCAGGTGATAAAATAATCTTATTGTAATCCTTCACTTTTTCTAATGGAAGTTCATCATTACGAAAAACATCTACTTTCTGTTTCGTAATTTTTTCAACCATATGAACTAGGTTGTAAGTGAACGAATCGTAATTATCAAAAACTAAAATCTTCATATGCTAATGTTAGTACTACTGATTGATTGATTAAATTTCTTCCGCAATGCTGATGGCTTTTTTCAAAGCATTCAATTTGTTATTTACTTCCTGCAATTCATTTTCAGGAATACTTGCGGCAACTACTCCTGCACCTGCTTGATAAGTAAGTGTATTATTCCTACTCATAAAAGTTCGAATCATTATAGCATGATTACAACTTCCATCAAAACCCATGAATCCAATGCCCCCACCATAGTAACCCCTTGGTGTTGGTTCATATTGATCAATTAATTCCATGGCTTTAAATTTAGGTGCCCCACTCAATGTACCGGCAGGAAAAGTCTTTGCTAATAATTCAAAAGGATTTTGATTTACTCTCACCTTACCGGTTACTTCACTCACTAAATGAATTACGTGACTGTAATAATGCACCTGACGATATTGCCTAACAGTAACTTCATCACAAGACCTACTCAAATCATTTCTAGCAAGATCAACCAGCATTACATGTTCTGCATTTTCTTTGGGATCATTTAAAAGTTTTTCTGCCATTGCTTTATCGGTAGCATCATCCCCACTTCTTTTAAAAGTTCCTGCAATAGGATGCACCACAGCTAACCCATTTTGAATAATTAATTGCGCGTCTGGGGAAGAACCCATCAGTTTATAATCACCATAATCGAAAAAAAATAAATAAGGGGAAGGATTTACACTTCTCAAAGCCCGATACACATTAAATTCGTCTCCCATAAAATTTTGTTCAAATCTTCTGCTTAAAACAATCTGAAACACATCTCCACGCATACAACTCTGAATTCCTTTTTTCACCATGGATCGATAGTCTTCATCGGTCATATTACTCAATTCCCTACCTTTCATTCTGAAAGGATAAACAGGAACATCTTTGCTTTTAATAATTGATTCAAGCATGGGCAACTCACTTTCTATTCCTGCAATTTTATTTTCACAGATATAGAGTTCATCTTTAAAATGATTAAATGCAATTACGTATTGATACAAGCGATAACGCATCAACGGAATATTAGGAATTGTTTGTTTTTCAGCAGAAAAACGAATCGTATCAAAAAACTGTACCGCATCAAAACTACTATAACCATAAAGTCCTTGCGCAAATGCGGCTTCTTTTTGAGTGGAAGGCTTTATCTCAAAATTTTGCATGAAATTCCAGAGTTTCTGAGGAGCATCAGCGGGATTTTTTAATGGTGCTCGTTCTGGTTTCTGATTAGGAAATTTAAATTCCATACTGTTCACCGAACTCACTTCAATACCAGCAATAGCATTAATACCAATAAACGAATAACTGTTTTCTGCCACATGGTGATCGGTACTTTCCAATAAAACGGTATCACGGAATCGATCCCGCAAACGGAGATAAATACCTACAGGAGTAAATACATCGGCCAACATCCTTTTACAACTTGTTTCTACTACAATTTTTTTCATGTTTTCTTTTTTCTCAGCTTATCAAAACAAAAAGCCCCGGCAAAATTGTCGGGGCTTTGAAAATATTTCAAAATAGTATTGGCTATGCCGCTACAATCCCCTTTTAGAGTTTGTATGCCACCACCAATATTTATTTGTAATTCTGTTCATTGTATTGCAAATATGAGAGAGATTTTAAATTTTTCCAAATATTTTCTCCAGCAACTATAAAACCCCTTTCGTGGAAGGCAGATGATTGGAGAATGGATCTCTTTTTACTGCCATACGAATTGCTTTCGCAAAAGCTTTAAAAATTACTTCAATTTTATGATGTTCATTATCTCCCTTGCAAGAAATATTTAGATTGCATTTTGCAGCATCGCTAAATGATTTGAAGAAATGGAAAAACATTTCAGTTGGCATTTCTCCAATTTTTTCACGCTTAAATTCTGCATCCCAAACCAACCAGTTTCTGCCACCAAAATCTATTAACACTTGCGCAGATGCTTCATCCATAGGCAATGCAAAACCATAACGCTCCATACCTCTTTTATCAGCAAGTCCTAAAGCAAACGCTTCACCAAGAGCGATACCCGTATCTTCTATGGTATGATGCTCATCAATCTGTAAATCACCCTTTGTTTGAATGGTTAGATCCAATTTTCCATGTCTTGCAATCTGATCCAGCATATGATCAAAAAAACCTATCCCTGTATCAATTTTCGAAACCCCATTCCCATCAAGGTTTAATTCCACATGAATCTTGGTTTCATTGGTATTTCTGTCATGTATCACCTGCCTTAATCCCAATTTCAGAAAACGATAGATATCTAACCAATCCACAGTTTCTAATGCAATGGAAGATGTCAAAGACTGAATAGAATCTTCAATCTCAGCTCCACCTAATGCAGCATCTACTTTTATCCAAATAGCTTTGCAGCCAAGATTTTTTGCCAATTGCACATCGGTAATCCGATCTCCAATTACATAGGAATTCTCCAAATCATATTCCGGATTGTCTATAAATTTTGTTAGCATGCCGGTAGCAGGCTTTCTGGTTGGTGCATTATCCGAGGGAAAACTTTTATCAATATGCACAGAACTAAAATGAATGCCTTCATTAGCAAGTGTTTCCATGATAAAATCCTGTACAGGCCAAAATGTTTTTTCTGGATATATATCAGTTCCCAATCCGTCCTGGTTAGTTACCATCACCAATTCATAATCCATCTCTTTTGCAATCAGACCCAAGTATTGAAACACGTTGGAATAAAAGCTCAATTTCGAAAAATCATCAATCTGATAAGTGGGTGGAACTTCATTAATGATGGTTCCATCCCTGTCTATAAACAATACACGCTTCATGTTATTTATTTTTTGCCCTAATTGCTTTTACCTCAGCACTGGTTATCTGGGATGCTTTGTTTGACCAATTATTTCTGACATAAGTTAATATATCAGCAATTTGTTGATCAGTTAAATCTTTATGGGGTGCCATTACATTCCCATAAGCTTCGCCTTCAATTTCCTCTCCCTTTAAGCCATTCAATACAATCTTGATTAGCCTAGCTTTATTATTGCCCTTCACATTTGCACTTCCATCAAGTGGCGCATTTAAATGAGGAACACCACCTCCATCAACTTGATGGCAAGCAAGACATTGTAAGAGGTATAATTCTTTACCCCTTCCAATAGATGCTTTCAAAGTTGAAGGCGAGGGCTGCTCAGTTGCAGAAATAGGTTGATGATTGATCAAAAAGAAAGCTGTTAATGTAACTACCCCGTATTTTATTGCCTTCATTTATTTAGTTTCTTTATTATATACAATACGATAAATAGTTCCTTTCACATCATCAGATACATATAATGAACCATCGGGACCTTGTGCTAAACCACATGGACGATGGGCAGCTCCACGAGTTCCAGTTACCACTTCCATTCCTGAAAATCCATCAGCAAATACTTCCCATTTACCGGTTGGCTTACCGTTTTCAAATGGTACAAACACTACAAAATAGCCTGCCTGAGGCAAAGGTGCTCTATTCCATGAACCATGAAAGGCAATGAAAGCACCATTCTTATATTTTTCAGGAAATTGATTTCCCGTATAAAATAATAAGCCGTTGGGTGCTAAATGTGCTGGAAATGCCATGGTTGGATTACTAAAGGCTGGATCAGTCGACTCTTTTTTGGCGTCGCCGCCATATTCTGGAGCAACCATTTTTTTATTCAATTCTGGATCATAATAAACATAAGGCCAACCAGCATTAGTTCCCTTTTTTATTGCATACATGGTTTCGGCTGGCTTCTCTGCATTTGCTCTCTCATCGTACAATTCTGGAAATAAATCATGCAATTGATCGCGGCCATGTTGCATTACAAATAATTGATTCAACTGACTATTCCAATCTAAGCCAACCACATTACGAAGGCCTGTTGCATAGCGCTCGCCTTGAGCATAGGTTTGATTGAGCACACTAGTTTTAAATTGCCAGATACCTCCAGCTGAATCTAAGATAGGACAAGGCATTTTCCCTAAAGAACCTTTGGTACGATCTTCGATCTGACAAGAATTAGAATAGGCACCAATATTTACATATATATTACCATCATTATCTAATGCAATCGACTTTGTTTCGTGCTGATTCCCTTTTTTTAAGCCAGTAATAATTTTTTCTGGCTGTTTGGTATCAAGTACCGCACCTTTATCATCAAGTTTGTATCGAAATACTTCTTCATCAGAAGATGCATACAAATAGCCATTCTTAATGGCAATTCCTGTTCCTCCATAATTACCAAAGCTGGTTATTACATCGGCTTTCCCATCTCCATTGCTATCGTGCAATTTGACAATCCCCTTTTCACTAGCAACTCGCCCCATGATTTTGGTGTAAATATCGCCTTGTGCATTAACTACTAAATGCCTGGTTCGGCCTAAATTATCCGCTACTTTTAGAGCTCCAAATCCTGGAAGGAGTTTGAGTCCAGCATTATCTGCATCTGGCTTTACGGTTATTTGATTATTCAAATGGGTTGAATCAGCTGCAAGTACTGTTGTGGAAAGTAGCACTATGCATGCAAGACATAAAGAGACTATTTTTCTCATTTTTGGGTGATTTAGGTTTTGAAATTACAAATCATAACAGAATTATCCTCCTATTGTTTCTTGTTCGAACCAATCTTGCATAGCATCTACTAAAATTGTATTCTCTTTTTCAGAGCCAATAGTTATGCGAAGACAATCTTCACAGAGCTGAACAGAACTCCGATCGCGAAGTACGATCCCCTTAGTTAGTAAAAACTCATATATCTTTCTAGCATCCTTAATTTTTACCAGAATAAAGTTAGCATCAGAAGGATACACTTTTTCAACAGTTGGCATAGATTCAAAAACTTCAGCTAGGGCTTCGCGCATATCAACCAATAACTTGATCATATCATTTACCTGACCAACATCTTCCAAAGCTTTCAAAGCAAACTCCTGAGTAGCTTGATTAATATTATAAGGGGGCTTCACCTTATTAAGCACTTCAATTATAGCTATTGATGCAAATGCCATACCCAAACGAAGTGCAGCTAGCCCCCAGGCCTTACTAAAGGTTTGCAAAATAACGAGGTTCGGATATTCCGTTAATTCCTGCACAAAAGATTTCTGTTGAGCAAAATTGATATAGGCTTCATCAATCACCACTAACCCATTGAAATTATTTATCACAGTTTCGATATCCGCTCTATTAATGCTATTCCCGGTTGGGTTATTGGGAGAACAAATCCAAATTAGTTTAGTTTGAGCATTCACCAATGTTTCAATATG
>CAIJZG010000218.1 GCA_903825065.1 uncultured Bacteroidota bacterium | reverse complement strand
GTTCCATAAATAAAACATACCTCCTTCTACCCCACCACCATAATCGATTCTATCACCAGCCTTTCCAGTTGCATCATAAGAAAAAGTTGATTCATTTAATTCAATCCATGTTCCATTTTCTTTTTGTCCCCACTGATTCCCGAAATATGCATAGCGTTGCATTTGGCCATTAACGCCTACAAAGTTTTCATTAAAAGAATATAAATTTCTAAGTGGCATACCATCCTTAGGCGCTCTGAATGAGGCAATCAATTTCCATTTTTGTTGTTCCGGCAAAAAGAAATAGCCGGTATAAGTAGTGGTTTGTGAAGCACTATCAGTAAGTGCAGTTACCAACATTTTATATGTTACACCCGCTTTCCAATTATATACCCAATGGCTATGACCACCTGTTCCCTCATTCCCAAAATCATCAGCAAAAACGCCTTCCCCTTTGGCTAATAATTTTACCTTATTTGAATCTGCAACTTTTGATCTACTTACAGCTTCATTACCTGCATCCCACACTGAAAAAATTACCCTCCTTTCATTTTCACTATTTACTTGAATACCAAAATAACCCCTTGAAAAACCATTCGACATATAATAACTGTGTACAATATCAGCATTTTCAGGAATGGTTATTTCATTATAAAATGAAATAAGTCGTGTTGAATCGGAAATTGGATAACGCAAATGAACTGAAGCTGCATTTCTTCTTGACTTTTTATTGAAATGAATCCCAAGAGTAGCGGAACCACTTAATTCTATGGATGCAATATCAGCAATGGTTGATCCTAATTTTTTTAATCCTTTTATTTTAATAGAATAGAATCCACTGTCTTTAATTTCTACAGTTCCAATGATTTTTTTTTGAAAATCGTTACTCTGAGGTATTGCTAAACGGAAGGTTTTATTCGCAATTTCTATACTTACAAAAGATCCAACTTGTGCATTTTTTAAATTTATTGCAATGTTTAATTTTCCAGTTTGAGGAATATGAAAAAAATATTGAATTTCCTGATTCAAATCTGTCCAATTTGTCAAACCTTTCCCTTCTTGAAATAAACTTTCCTCATCTAACTCAACAGGTACTGCATAACCGGTATTGCCGGGAATTAAATAGGTAGTTTGTGCTTTAATTGAATAATGGAATAGGATACAAATTGATAATATAGAGGCGATTTTGCGCATAAAATGGTATTAATACATTCAAACTTAATAAAATCCTTTTCTACAAAAAGTAATAATTATTATTAAAAATTAATTAAACGTTTGTTTAATTCAAACAAATGTTTAAACTTTGTGTTCTGATTATAGTAATGAGCATCGATAAGAAAGAACATATTATGGACGTGGCGGTAGCACTTTTTGCAGAAAAAGGTTATGAAGGCACTTCTATTAGGGACTTAGCTCATGAGGCAGATGTAAATATTGCCATGATCAATTACTATTTTGGAAGTAAAGAGAAGCTATTCGTAGCACTACTTGAATCAAAGGCACGCTATATGCGTGAAAAGATTGATGCTGTTCAAAATGACGCTTCACTTACAGAACTAGAAAAGCTGAATCAGATTATTGATGGTTATGTGAATCGTTTTCTTTCACAACCTGCTTTTCATCGTGTATTACAACAAGAATTACTTGTTACAAATCGCGAAATATTACATCAGAATGTGATAGAACTTTTTACTAAGAATACACAAGATGTTGTATCCATCATTGAAAAGGGAGTCAGAAAAAAAATATTTAAAAAAGTAGACCCCCCATTACTTTTTGCATCTATAATTGGAACAATCAATCAAGTGATGCTATCGAGGAGTATATGCAATATTTTAATGAACAAAGCGCCTGGAACAGATCCTTATCAAGACCCTGAATTAAAAAAACGAATTACACAACATATCAAACAATTGGTTCAAGACCATTTATCGATTCAACCAGCATTACAAAAACAAAAATAATGGAACAAGTACCTGAAAAAAAGAAAAGTTCGCCTATCCGATTTATTGTAGTTGGCGCAGTATTATTAATTGGAGGCTACTTCGGTTATGAAAAAGTGCATTTCGCGATGTCACATGAATCAACCGACAACGCACAAATTGAAACTCAAATTACTCCAGTATTACCAAGGGTTGCTGGTTATGTAAAAACTATTTCTGTAAAAGATTATGATAGTGTAAAAGCTGGTGATCTTTTAGTAGAATTAGATGATGCTGAGTTACAACAACAGTTAGAAGAAATGCAAGCAGATTATGTACAAGCAGAAGTAGACATCGTAAATGCAAAAGCTGCTTTGAATAATGCCATTGTTTCGCTAACCGTAAATAAGGGCAATATTGATATCAGTGCTCTGAAAAAAGCAAAAGCTTTGGAAGACTTGCAAAGAGATCAAAATCTTTATCGCAGTGAAGCAATCACAAAAAAACAATTAGATGATAGCAAATTCAATGCTGAGAATTCATCTAAACAGTTAGACAATAGCAAGAACGATCTTAGCTCAGCACAGAGTCGTATCGCAGTTCTTGATGCCAATGTAAAGAAAGCTCAAGCAGCATTAGCAGTAAAACAATCCCGTATCAATCAGCAAAAGCTGAAATTGACTTATACAAAAATATACGCTCCTCAAAATGGCAGAATTGGTAAGAAAACAATAAGCGAAGGTCAGTTTGTGCAAGCAGGAACTCCCCTTTTCTCAATTGTAAATGATAGTACATTTTGGGTGGTAGGAAATTTCAAAGAAAATCAATTGTATGCTTTAACAACTGGTAAAAAAGTAGACATTACAATTGATGCATATCCAGATTTAAAAATCAAAGGAACTGTAGCCAGTTTAAGTGAAGCTACTGGTGCAAAATTTGCTTTATTACCTCCTGATAATGCAAGTGGTAATTTCGTAAAAGTTACGCAACGATTACCAGTTAAAATTTGGATTGATGATGTTGCAAAATATAAAAAAGAATTACGCGCTGGATTAAGCGTTAACGTAGTCGCAGAAATTAAATAGCATTTATGGCAACCCCAAAAGGATTTGCGCAAGCGATTATTGTAATCACTACAATATCAGCTGCTGTGATGGAATTGGTTGACACTTCCATCATAAATGTGGCATTGAATGATATGAGTGGTAGTCTTGGTGTAAATATCGAAGATATTAGCTGGGTCATAACTGCATACGCAATTGCGAACGTAGTTATCATCCCACTAACCGGATTTCTAGCTGAATATTTTGGCAGGAAGAACTATTATATAGCTTCGATGATCATTTTTACACTGGCATCCTATATGTGCGGCCAGTCAACTAGTCTACCCGAAATCATTGTATGGCGTTTTATACAAGGTATAGGTGGAGGTGCATTGTTATCTACCTCTCAGGCCATATTATTTGAAGCCTTTGAACCAAAGGACAGAGGTAAAGCTGCAGGTTTGTTTGGAATGGGTATCGTATTAGGTCCTACATTAGGACCAACCATTGGCGGATATATAATGGAACATTTTAGCTGGCCTTTAATTTTTTTGGTTAACATCCCTATTGGAATTTTAGCAACCGTGCTTGCGTTTATTTTCATAGATAAGAAAGAGGGTGAAGGGGCAAACAAATCAAATATTAAAATAGATTATGTTGGCATAGGACTCTTAATGGTAGGTGTGAGCTGTTTACAATTTGTTTTAGAAAGAGGAGAAACTGAAGATTGGTTCAGTAGTGAATCCATACGCATGTGTTCGATGGTTGCGTCTATTAGTATTGGATTATTTATATGGCAAGAATTAAAAGTTAAACAGCCTGCAGTAAATATAAGGTTGTTAAGTAATCGGAATTTAAGCGTTACTACCATCTTTACATTTGTTGCTGGTTTTGGTCTATATACTTCTGTATTCGTATATCCTGTATTAGCGCAACGTGTTTTAGGATTCACTCCTTATGAAACAGGCTTAACATTATTAGCTCCTACCCTTTTTGGCGTAGTAATAATGCCCGTGATGGGTATATTATTAAGTAAGGGCGTTCCACCACTTCCTTTTATAGCAGCAGGTTTTAGCTTATTTGTAATTTACTCATTTATGAATTCAAGAGTAAGTTTGGATGTAGGGAAATCTGATTTTTTCTGGCTATTTGTTATTAGAGCTCTGGGTATAGCAATGAGCCAACTGCCTTTAATTAATCAAGCTGTAGCTGGCTTACATCCAAAAGACTATGCTACAGGTATTGGGTTAAATAATATGACGCGACAATTAGGCGGTGCATTTGGAATTGCTGTTGCAAATAATTATGTAGCAAGACAATACTCCCAACATAGATCAGATCTAGTAAGTGGAATGCAAAATGCTCCAGCTGCGGTAAATGGAATTGCACAAAACATTATGGGTAAAACGGGCGATATCGAAAATATTGCAAACACTAAAGCATTAACTATTTTAAATGGTTCGGTTGAACGACAATCATATTACTTAGCTTATTTAGATACATTCAGACTAATAGGTCTTTTCTTTTTGTGTGTGCTTCCTTTACTTTTCTTTTTAAGAGTTAAGAAAAAAACACCACAAGAATTAGCTATGGCTATGAAAGCAGCATCAGAAGCACATTAAAATAAACAATAATTGAAACAAGAATTTATAAATAACCATTCATGAAAAAAATATTCCTTTCCTCAGTTAGCATCGCTCTTTTTGCATTGCAAATACAAGCCCAGGTGCAAGTGAATAATGATTTGAAAAATCTCATCAACCATTCATTTGGGTATTTCCCAAAACTGAAAGAAGCAGAGAATACTATTATTACAGCAGAGGATAAAATTGCATTAATTGAAACAAGCAAAAATCCAAATGTGAGTGCAGAAGGATCATATCTTTATTTAGCACCAGTACCAACTATTGCTTTGCCAGGATCCCCCCAGCTTTTTAAGTTTGCGCCCAATCACAACTTCAATACGGCAGTAAATGCACATTATATTTTAGCTGATTTTGGTAGGTTAAAAGCCAATGTGGATAGAGCAAAAACTGACCTTCAATTTGCAAAGGATAATATTCAATTATTAAAAACACAATTAGCTTATCAAGTAGCCACCATTTATTACAATATGGTATATCTACAAAAAGCTATCAGTATCCAAGACAGTGTGTTGAATTTCCTGAACGAAAATAAAAAGGTAGTCCAATCTAAATTAAAAGATGGTGAAGCTCTGAAAATTGATTTGTTGAATATTCAAGCAAATATTGATAATGAAGAAAATAGGAAAGTAGATTTAAAAAACAGTTTGCAAAAACAAATTAATCTCCTGAATTATACTACTGGAACCAATGCGGTTGCAGGAAATAATTTCGATTTCAATTTATTAAATGTTAGCAATCAAGTAGCACTCGATTCTTCGGTAAATAATAATCTTGATTTTAAAATTGCAAAAGACAGGATCGATCAAGCGAATGGAGATATTGCAATAACAAAATTGAATGACAAACCCAATATCAGTATGAATGGTGGATTGGGTTTTAAGAATGGATTTATTCCCGACATTTATAAATTCCAATTTAATGGCCTTGCAGGAGTTACATTAAATGTTCCTATTTACTCTGGTGGCAAAACTAAGCAGCAGGTTAAATTACAGGAGCATTTAGTGCAACAACAACAACTTGCCTATGAATCATTAAATGCGAATTACAAAAAAGATATTGCTCAGGCAATGACTGATATCCAAACTAATATTGAACGTATTGGAAATACACAAGCGCAGATTGATCAGGCAAAATATGCACAAGATTTGGCAGCTATTCGTTTTAAAAATGGTGTTGGAACTAATCTGGAACTAACTAATTCTAGTACCAATGTACAAAGGGCTGAATTTAGTAAACTACAATTCCAATATCAACTTTGTGCTTCCAAATTAGAATTAGCCAAATTAATGGGTTATCAATACTGGTAATATTTATTGTACATCAAACCAGATGGGGGTTGTATCATCAGGTGTTGCATTATAATTAATAAATAATTCTTCCCCTGCTGCAATATTGCGCAGGGTTTTTATTGTCATCAATTCATTCTCAAAATCCATCTCATAAATACAATTGGATTGGTAAGAATGATTATATATGGAGATATAACCCATACCCAGAGCTCCCATTTCATAATTATCACCCCATTCAAAAATATAATTATACAGCATCGTTTCTTCCGCTTTAGTTCGTTCTTCTTTTGAGAGTACCAAGACTGGCGATATTTCAATCACGGTATGAATGTCTATAGATTCTAATGCAAACACCCCCCTACCACGAAGTTCAGAAGGCGCAACAACAAGTATGGGTAATATCATAAAAAAAATTATTACAAAGTTAGCATAAACAGTAGTACTAAATTTCCTTTCTATACTTCAAAAAGCTAAATTGCAACTATGTCACAGGAAATAGAAGAATTAAATATTTCAGCGCAATTCGAACAACTGATTGAAACTGAAGACAAACTGGCTATCCGTGAATTTTTGGATGATCAGAATATTGCAGATGTCGCAGAATTGGTCAATGCTTACCCAGATTATGAAGCTCAGATTATTGCTAATATGGCGATCAATAGGGCTTCCAGTGTTTTTAAAATCCTTGATATTGCTCAACAAAAAGATATCATCAAAGCACTTCCCACTTCCAAAACTGCGGAATTGCTCAATGATTTACCTGCAGATGATCGGACCGACTTTTTAGAAGAGTTACCCAAAGCAGTAATTCGCGATTTAATAAAGCTATTAGAACCTGAAGAAAGAAAAATTACCCTTTCTCTTTTAGGATATCCTGAAGACAGTGTTGGTCGTTTAATGACTCCTGATTATGTATATGTGTTTGCCCAAAATAGTGTTTCAGATGTATTTGACACCATTCGGAAAGTGGCTAAAAACAGTGAAACAATCGATGTAATTTATATTATTAATGAAAAAGGGGAATTAGTAGATGATATAAGAATTCGCGATGTAATCTTAGCAACACCGGATAAATTAGTTTCCGAAATTGTAGATGGCCGAGTTGTTTCCTTAAATGTAAACGACGATCAGGAACATGCAAGTCAGGTTTTTAAAATGAATAATCGTGTGGCTCTTCCAGTAGTAGATGATAACGATATTCTATTAGGCATTGTAACGATCGACGATATGTTATGGGTAGCCAATGAAGAGTTTAGTGAAGACATGCAAAAAATGGGGGGAACAGAAGCCTTGAATGAGCCATATATGGATATTCCCCTTCTCAAACTTTTTAAAAAGCGTATTGGTTGGTTGGTGATACTTTTTTTGGGTGAAATGCTCACAGCTACTGCAATGGGTTATTTCGAAGATGAAATTGCGAAAGCTGTTGTGCTCGCTTTATTTGTTCCATTAATCATTTCTTCTGGTGGAAATAGTGGGTCTCAGGCATCAACTTTAATCATTCAAGCGATGGCTGTAGGAGAAATTACTTTAGCTGATTGGTGGCGGGTACTTCGACGTGAACTCTTTAGCGGTTTATTATTAGGTTCTGTACTTGGATTCATAGGTTTTGTCCGTGTTGGCGTTTGGCATAGCATTGCTCCTAATCTATATGGAGCCCACTGGATTGAAATAGCCTCAACAGTTGGGTTTAGTTTGGTAGGGGTAGTTTTATGGGGCACTCTAAGTGGTTCAATGCTTCCCATTGTTTTAAAGAAACTAGGTGCAGATCCGGCTGTTTCTTCAGCTCCTTTTGTAGCAACACTTGTTGACGTAACAGGATTAGTCATTTATTTTAGTGTGGCATTATTCTTCTTGAAAGGAATTTTACTTTAAAAAAATAAATTCCATAAATCTCTCCACTGGGCAATGAAAAGCTTTTTAAAATATTTGAAACGAATCTCTTTACTAATATTGTTACTGATAACAATATTAGTGAGCTGTTATTATCAAAAAGATATTCCAGTAAACACGCTTATAAAAAAGTATTGCAACAAAGAATCCCGTTTTATCCCTTTAATGGGAATGCAAGTGCACTATCGAGACGAAGGAAATTCTTTAGATAGCATCCCAATAGTTTTCATTCACGGAACAGCTTCTTCTTTATTTACTTGGGATAGTGTAACAAGTATTTTAAAAGATAGAAAGCGAATAATCCGATTTGACCTACCCGCTTTTGCATTAACCGGCCCCAATCCTGAAAAGGAATATACCATCGACTACTATTGCAAATTTTTAGATTCATTCTTACTAAGATTGAACATTCATCAATGTATTCTTATTGGTAATTCATTAGGCGGGAATATTGCCTGGCAATACACTTTATTACATCCAGAAAAAGTAACAAAAATGGTATTGGTAGATGCAGCTGGAATACTTCCCTCTGTTCAACCCAAAGGTGCTATTGGATTTAAAATTGCACAGATGCCCATACTTAGAAATATTGTAAAATATATTACGCCAAAAGCATTAGTAATAAAGAGTTTGCACCAAGCATATGGGGATCAGTCAAAGGTTAAGAACTGGCAAGAGAATCGTTATTTCGACCTCCTTATTCGTGAAGGAAATCGGGAGGCATTAATAGATCGTTTTAAAAATAATTTATATAAAGATGAAACCGCAAATATCATGCAGATCAAAACACCTACACTAATTATTTGGGGGGATAAAGATCAGTTGATACCTGTAGAAAATGCTTATAAATTCAACAAAGCAATTACGAATAGTGAACTTGAAATAGTAAAAGGTGTAGGGCATGTACCTATGGAGGAATCGCCAACACTCTTTGCACAAAGAGTAAGTTTGTTTATAGGTAAAAAATAAACTACAGGTACCAAAAAATTATTTCCCTAAAAAGGATTTCACAGATTGATGTATCCCTTTACTCAAAGGAACCCCTGGTAATCTTAAATAGTTTTCTAGCAATCCCATTTCTGTCATGAAAGCTTTTACACCTGCAGGATTATTTTCTGCAAACATCAATTCATAAGCTTTAATCAATGTATCATTAATCTGTTTTGCAGAAGCAAAATCGCCATTCAAACAAAAACGAACCATCTCAGAAAACTCTTTTGGGAATGCATTTGCAGCAACACTTATTACACCATCCATACCACAAGCTAATTGCGGAAGTGCAAGTGCATCATCACCACTGACGATCAAAAAATCACTTGGTCTATCTCGCAATAAAATCATGCATTGAGCCATATCGCCTCCAGCTTCTTTAATGCCCACAATATTGGGAACATCATTAGCCAATCTTAATGTAGTATCAGCAGTCATGTTCTTTCCAGTACGACCAGGAACATTATAAAGAATAATCGGTTTGGGGGAAGCTTCTGCCAATGCTTTATAATGATAATAAATACCATCTTGTGATGGTTTATTATAATAAGGTGAAGCACTTAAAACTGCAGCTGCTTTATCTAATGGAATTTGTTGTAAATCTTTGATCAGCTCGTGTGTATTATTTCCTCCAATTCCTACTACAATAGGGACACGTCCACCAACTTGATTAAAAGTATGGTTTACAATATCTATCTTCTCTTGTTTATCAAGTACGGGTGTTTCACCAGTAGTGCCAAGTGTAACAATATATTCAACGCCCCCATGTATCAATGATTCAATCACTTTATCCAAAGCGGGATAATCAATTTCAAAATTAGATTTGAAGGGAGTAACAACGGCAACACCAGTACCGCGGAGGGTTTTACGTAAAGACGACATGTTAGTTTTGTTTATGATCCAACCACATTTAAAAGTGGCAAGCAAATTTAAGAATTTGTAATGAAAGGTTCTTCTTCAACTTCATCGAACTCTTCCCAGAAACCCATTTTACCATATTTAATGATTCTATCGTTAACTCGTTGTTCGGGTGTTTTTGTTTTCAATTCAGCTAAAGATTTGATGATTTGAGTCTTCAAAATTTCTGCTGCAGCTATATAATCCCAATGTGCACCGCCATCTGGTTCAGAAACAATTTCATCCACCAGTCCGAAGCCTTTCATGTCAGTAGCCGTCAATTTTAACTGTTCAGCTGCCACTTCTTTTTTATCCCAGCTGCGCCATAAAATAGAACTACAACTTTCAGGAGAGATTACTGTGTACCATGTATTCTCCATCATTAATGTTGTATCCCCTACTCCTATACCTAAAGCGCCTCCACTTGCGCCTTCACCAATTATTACTATCACAATAGGTACTTTTAAGCGAATCATTTCATAAATATTTCTCGCTATCGCTTCTCCTTGTCCACGTTCTTCAGCTTCGAGACCTGGATATGCACCTGGTGTATCAATTAAACAGATAACAGGCTTATTAAACTTTTCAGCAAGACGCATCAAACGCAGGGCTTTGCGATAGCCTTCAGGGTTTGCCATACCAAAATTGCGCATCTGTCTAGTTTTGGTATTGATTCCTTTCTGCTGGCCTATGATCATCACTGTCTCGCCATCAAGTTCAGCAAAGCCACCAACCATTGCTTTATCATCTTTTACATTTCTATCGCCATGAAGCTCTAAGAAATTAGTAGTCATATTTTGAATATACTTTACAGTATACGGGCGATCAGGATGACGACTCAATTGAACCCTTTGCCAAGGGGTAAGAGAAGCCGTAATTTCTTTTCTCTTTTCAATAATAGAAGCTTCTAATTGCTCCAAAGTAGCGCTATAATCTATCTTAGGATTTTTTTCAGCTAACTTCTTGGTATCATCAATTTGTTCATATAAATCCTTGATAGGCTGTTCAAAATCTAAAAATTGTCTATTGGGGTATTGAGGCATAATTCATGTTTGAGACCGTAAAAATAAGGTTTGCATTTTTTTTTGAAAAGATTTGTTTTTAAGAAGGCTTTACCCTTATCTTTGCCAACCGAAAAACGACCCCCATGGGGTAATTTTGAGGAAACGGATCGGTAGTTCAGTTGGTTAGAATGCCGCCCTGTCACGGCGGAGGTCGCGGGTTCGAGTCCCGTCCGGTCCGCAAAAGCCACTCAATTGAGTGGCTT
>CAIJZG010000217.1 GCA_903825065.1 uncultured Bacteroidota bacterium | reverse complement strand
GTAGTCTGTAATTGGTACCTTAATAATCATCTTGTAGTCTGTAATTGGTACCTTAATAATCATCTTGTAGTCTGTAATTGGTACCTTAATAACCTAGCAGGTGGAATAAAAGGAAGTTTATTAGTTCCTTCAAAATCTTGATTAAAATGTGCTGCTACATAAGAAAAATTATTTTCAAAATGCAGCCAGTCAAGTGGATGAGGATGAATATCCAGTTTCGCCTCTAGTCCATATAATGATGCGCCAGCCTGACGAAATTTAAAGGCACTAATCAAACTACCTTCTGAATGTACTAATGAATCTCCTCCAAACACAGACTCCAGTTTACTATAAAAAATAAAGTTTTGAATATTATTAAAGAACCCATTTAATGCAAAGCTTATATGGTCTCTATTAATTTCAAAACCAGCATCAATTTGTAAAGTGGTTTCAGACTTTAAATTATTATCACCATATTCATATCGATTAGTTCCTTCATGAGCTCCATTACTTGCTAATTCAGAAACGTTAGGCGCTCTATAACCCCTGGCTAAATTAAATTTCCAAGTAACTTCATCATTAGGTGAATAGCTTAACCCAATACTTCCACTAATATTTCCAAAATTTTTATTAAACGCAGTAAATCTTGAAATACCATACTGCATAAACCCTTTACCGATAGTGTTTCTATAATCTGTTCTTAGTCCGCCACTAATCGTAATTTTGTCGAAAGTTTTTTTACTATATACAAATGCTCCAATATCGAATTGGCTATATTCTGGTATTAATTTTCTTTCAGCAAGGTTACTATTCTGTTGATACATTCCAGTTACTCCAATTGAAGTAAGCCAACCATTGTGATCTGCTAAATTATATTGTATGCTATAGTTGAGTGTTTTTAAATCAAAAAATAAATCTGGTTGATTGGGATGATCTACATCTCCAAATTCTCTTCTTCTATTGTCTTGAAATCCTATATTAATTGCTATTCTACCAGATCCAAATTTAAAATTATTGTCGGATGCAATTTTAAAATGAGTTACTTGCTGATAGGGAGTTATCATACTTCTGCTATCCAATTCTTCCTTTGTAGCAGTATGTTGTAAGGGTGTGCCTGAGTATACCAGAAATGCACCAGTAATACTATCTCTTGCACCTTCTACAATTCCTATATGTTGATTAAAATTACTGATCAGCAAATGGCTATAACCCCAAGATTTATTAATTCCAAAATAGCCACCGAAATTCTTTTCATTAAACCTGCTATTAAACACTTTACCATCAAAAGCATTTTGGTAATCACCTGCACTTTTATAGGTGCCATATGCATTCCAGTTAAATCCATTTTTTAAATGGCCGGCGATATTTCCATTGGTACCATATAACCCGTTATTGCCGTTGAATGTTCCCATGATATTTCCACCAATGGTTCCTTTTTCAACTGGAACATTGGTAATTAAATGAACAACTCCAGCCATTGCATCGCTCCCGTAAAATAAAGATGCTGGACCTTTTAATACTTCCACTTTTTGGATACTATATTCATCCACTTCAATGCCATGTTCATCACCCCATTGTTGCCCTTCCTGACGAACCCCATCATGAACTGTTACCACCCTATTATATCCCATTCCCCTGATCACAGGTTTTGAAATTGCTGGCCCCGTTCCTAAATTGCTCAATCCAGGAACCATTTTACTTAATGCATCAATAATATTTGTAGAAGATGCTTGCATTAAATCGGACCTTTTTACTATAGATATTGGTTGTGACGAGAGTTTTGTTTTAGTGGCAGATGCAACTCCTGTAACAGTAACTTCTTCGTGTTCTACTACAGCTTCGAACATTTTAAAATTCTTCTCAGTCTTTCCAGTGATATCTATGTTTTCAATGATCGTAGCAAAGCCTTGAAATGAAATCTCAACTAAGTATTTACCAGCTTGTAAACTTTGACTTTTAAATATACCATTAGAATCAGTGATAGTTCCAAATTTTGATTCATGAAAATATATACTCGCTCCATTGAGAGGACTGCCTGTTTTTTGATCTAAAACTTTCCCGGTTAAATATGATTTATTATTTCCTGCTAAACCTTTGCTTTTATCGGTATGAGAGGATTGTTGTGCTTTTGTAGCGCCTACCAAGACTGTGACCCCAATTAAAATCTGATAAAATAAGTTGCGCATTGTTACAATTTAGGACTTCAGTTAATAGTTAAAAGCAGGTAGCAACCGCTGATCCAAAACTGAATCAAGAATTGCAAATATACTATTGACATAAAGATTCTAGGTCCTGTTTGAATATTTTAACGATTGAATATCAGTTTGCCAGAAAACTTTAAAACCAGCGTTCACCCTTTCCAGATTATTCCATTTTCTGTCAAAATCCATTTTTTTGAGGTTTTTATGCAATAATTCTAAACTAGGATGCAGCAATTAAATGCATTTTATGTCTATATTTATGGGGAACTTAAATTCCCCTCATGACCGAACAGGCAATTATATCGGGATGTTTACACAATGACGTTGCAGCGCAACGGGAGTTGTATAACAGATATAGTCCTAAAATGCTAAGTGTTTGTTATCGTTTCGCTCAAAATCGCGAAGACGGTGAGGATATGTTGCAGGAAGGATTTATCAAGGTATTCACCCAGATACATACTTTTCAAAATAAAGGTGCTTTTGAGGGATGGATTAGAAGAATCATTGTTCATACTTGTATCAATTTCTTAAAAAAGCATAAGAAATTCAACGAAAGTGTTGATTTAGATTATGCTTATTATTTACAGGTTAAAGAAGAAACGGTTCCATCTATCATGCAGGCACGCCAAATTGTGGAATGTATTAGATTGTTGCCCTTAGGTTACCGAACAGTTTTGAATTTGTACGCTTTGGAAGGTTACAGCCATAAAGAGATTGGCGCTATGTTGGACATTGAAGAAAGTACCAGCAGAAGCCAATACACCAGAGCCAAAACAATGCTGGAACATATCCTAATAAGAAAACAAATCATCGAAAGGCCAAAGGAAGAATTCAACTTATTGGCCACGTTGAAAAAATAGTTGCTGCCGCCGCTGTATATGGATAACAAAATGTACCAAGACGAATTGGAAGAATTTCTTCAGGATGAGATTAATGATCATCGAATGTATCCTTCTGACCAGATCTGGAGGAATATACATGCGGAGGTTCATGGTCCTCAAACTTGGCCTGCACTTACATTTATTTCTTTATTTATTATTTCCGCACTTACTGTTGCTACTCTTCTAAATAATCATCCAAATCAGATAGCAGGAAAATTAGTTGCACTGAAAAATCTGAATAATAAGAAGCCGGTTACTGAGAATCCGACTCCACTAATTTCAGATTTCAATGCAATATCACCTGAACAAGTTACAGCTTCTACTATAGCACAAATAGAAAAACAAAGATTAAAAACTGAAGTCAATAAAGTTCTATCAGAAGCTCCAGTAATTCCTTTGCAGTTTTTAAAAGAAGATATAAAAAAATCTTCTAATGAAGTATTATCAAAGCAATACGAATTGCCAACTATACCTTCATTTATCAACGAAGCAAATAATAATTTTAGTTCTTTATTATCAATAAATACTCCCGAATCTGTTGCTAAATCAAATATCCTTTACGATGTAATAGATGCTGGTTCCCCTGTTCAATTCAAACAAGAAATAAATACAGTACCAGTTGAAAATAAATTAATCAAGAACAGTTCTTCAGAACAAATTGCCAATAACCAAAAATTAGAAGCTAGTTCTGCAGACGATTATCTTAAAGAATTCGCTTATAAACCAATTACAACTGTTAGTTCAAAAAATTCAAAAGTTGGATTTGGGTTTTACATAACTCCTTCTACAAGCTATCGTAAATTATCAGACTCTAAAGCAAAAGAAATTTTAGGCGCCGCCCCAGCAACGGCACCTGTGGGATTGAACTATACTACCAATATCAACGAAATAGTAAGACAAAAACCAGCTGTTGGTTTAGAATTGGGATTTTCTATGTTGTATAATATGAGTAGCCGTTTTAAATTCAAAACTGGAATTCAATTCAATATTCGTCAATATTATATTGAAACATTTCAATCAGTTGCTGATTTAACTACTATTTCATTAGTAAATAATCATGGCATTGAAAATGTAAGTGTTTTATCACTTTATAATAATAATACCGGCTATAGTAAAGCAGAATTAGATAATAAAATGTACCAGGTTTCTGTTCCTATCGGATTTCAATACGATGTTATTAAAGGAAAATATATAGGAATTACAGCGGAAGCTACTATTCAACCAACTTTTACATTGAACAAGTCATTATACCTTTTATCAACTGATTATAATCACTACGCAGATGGTAATAGTTTGATGCGTAAATGGAATATTAATAGTTCATTCGGGATTAACCTAACCTACCAAACTGGTGTATACCAATGGTTCTTAGGGCCACAAGCTAGATTTCAAAACCTTCCTACCTATTCCAACAAATATCCTATTACTGAGTACCTGATGGATTATGGTATTCGACTTGGTTTTATCAAACGGATTAAATAGCAAAAAATCACTTTGTTAAAGCACAACAATCATTTGAACAATTTGATGGTACTTACCTGCTTTTGAATAATTTTGGCTATGAAAAATTGTATCTGTCTTTTTATACTTCTATTTATAATGGCAAGCTGTAAAAATAAAAAAATTGCGAAAACGGAAAGGTCGAATACTGATACCACAAAATTTTTTGCCTTAACTAGTTTTTTTAATGAACAAATAGTTGATGTTGATTTGAGAGCATATCCTATTTACTTAATAAAAGAATTAAATGGGAAAAAAGATTCCATGGGAATCGATAAAGATGTATTTAAATCTTATGCAGCTATATTTTTAAATAAAGATGTAAGTTCTCCAGAAATGCATGATAAATATACCGAAACCGTATTTCATGATTTGAGCACTAAAAGTTATACTTTAAATTATCGTCCAAAGTCAGTGAATGAACCTATACAAAACATCGACATCTTATTGGATGAAAATACCAATTTAGTTAAACGTGTTTTTATTAGAACTGAAACTATGATTAAAGACACTAGCATCATTGAGCAGTGTAACTGGAAAGCAGATAAAAGTTTTCAGATTAATAGATTTTCCAGAACGCCCTCGGGATATGTATCCAACGAATTTAATTATGTGAATTGGAATGATAGAAAAAAATGATAAAGTAGGATGACTTCAATTGAATTTCAAAAAATAGCACATACGATTCCT
>CAIJZG010000216.1 GCA_903825065.1 uncultured Bacteroidota bacterium | reverse complement strand
TTTTTAGATATTAAATTTTCATTGGTATCAAATCCAAATTTATCAGATACAGTAACAATAAATGTAAATAATTAAGAATGGCAATTCAACCTTTAAATAAGAATTGGGGAACAAACAATAAGAATATAAATTATGTAGGTAAAGATTTTGGTGCATTGAAACAAAACCTTATTGATTTTACCAAAACATATTTTCCAAATACATATTCGGATTTCAACGATGCATCACCTGGAATGGTATTCATTGAACATGCAGCTGCAATAGGTGATGTTCTTTCATTTTACCAAGATACTCAATTAAAAGAATCAATGTTAGCATATGCTACGGAAAGAAAAAATGTTATGGCATTGGCACAGGCTATGGGATATAAACCAAAAGTTACTACTCCTGCAGTTACTACATTGACTGTTTACCAATTAGTTCCTTCAAATGGACAAGTGGGTTCAACAAATGCACCTGATTCGGATTTTTATCTTAAAGTATCAGCTGGTTTACAAGTTACCTCTACTACAAATTCAAATGTATCATTTATAACAACAGATGCTATTGATTTTGAAAATCCAAATGGAAGAGAGATAGATGTTTATCAAAGAGATGCAACAACAGGTGCACCAACACAATATTTAATTACCAAAAAAGTACAAGCTATATCTGCAAGACAAGTTACTACAAGTATTACTTTTGCAGATGATACGGATTATCCAACTGCTTTGTTGAGTGATAGTAATATTATACAAATTCAATCAATTGTTGATTCTAATGGAAACAAATATTATGAAGTTCCATATTTGGCACAAGAAAGTGTATTTGTAGAACAACCAAACACATCAGCTAATGCCGGTAGTGATTTATTTAATTCATCATCGGTAGTTCCTTATTTATTAGAAGTACAAACTGCACCTTATAGATTTTCCGTATTAGTTAATACCGATAATACTATGACATTACAATTTGGTAGTGGTGATGTTAGATTGCCTGATGAAATTATATTACCTAATTCAAAAAATGTTGGATTAGGATTAGCTAATTCTATTCAAAGATTAAATCAAGGAATAGACCCATCTAATTTTTTAAAAACAAACACATTTGGTATTGCACCGATTAATACAACTTTAACTATAACTTATTTAGTTGGTGGTGGTGTTCAATCAAATGTTAATACGGGAGATTTAACAACGATTGCATCAATTAATTTCGATGATAATTTGTTATCGATTCCTTCTCAAAAATTAGCAGCTTATCAACAAACAAAATCAACCGTTGCAGTTGAAAATTTAGAACCTGCAATTGGTGGTAGAGATTCCGAAAGTATTGATGAGATTAGACAAAATGCATTGGCAAATTTTAGTTCTCAAAATAGAGCAGTAACTAGACAAGATTATATTGTAAGAGCGTTGAGTATGCCTGAAAGATATGGTAGTATTGCAAAAGTATATGTTGCACAAGATAGTGAAATAGATAATACTTCACCAGCATCTATTCTTTCTTCACCATCAAACATTGCAGAATTTACTCAATTGGTAAATAGTTTGCAAGGGTTATCTCAATCGGATATACAAAAAGAATTAACAAAATATATTTCAAAAAAGAAAAATGATGTTAATCAAATTAATAACCCATTGGCAATTAATATGTATGTTTTAGGATATGATTCAAATAAAAATTTGACAAACTTAAATCAAGCAATTAAACAAAATTTAAAAACGTATTTAAGTGATTATAGATTATTAACCGATGCAGTAAATTTATTAGATGGATTTGTTGTAAACATTGGTGTTGATTTTGAAATCACCTGTTATTCAAATTTTAATAAATCAGAAGTAATTGCAAATTGTTTAAAAGCATTACAAGATTATTTTAATATAGATAAATGGACATTTAATAAACCAAT
>CAIJZG010000215.1 GCA_903825065.1 uncultured Bacteroidota bacterium | reverse complement strand
GTTTTTGCTATTAGAGACATTCCAAAAGGCACAAAAAATATTTTTTCTCAAGGTGTGGGCGATTGGATTAAAGTGAGCAAACAAGAGGTAGATGCCTTGCCTCAGCATTCCAAGGACTTAATAGAAAACCACTGTTTGTTTGATGAAGACCATTATTTTATTCCTGATTATGGATTTAAGTTGGTGGATTTAGTGATCTATTTAAATCATTCAGAAACCCCCAATGTCATCTCATTAAATGAGGGAGAACAATTTGAGGCCATTCGAGACATTGCTTGCGGCGAAGAGCTGCTGGTAGATTATGGTACTATTGTTGAAAGCGAGGAGTAATTATTTAATCTGATAGGAGTCATTTTCTCCTTAGCACAAAACTAATAAGAATCATATTTTTTCGGTACCTGATTTTCTAGCTTTATGAAAATTTAAAGTCATGAAAAATAAAGTACTTATTTCGGTTGATTTAAGTGAATCATCTGTTGAAGTGATTAATAAAGGCATTGCTTTTGCCAAAAGGATGGATGCGGCTATTGTAATTACTTCTATAGTTCCGGTGTATGTAGATTATTTGCAATCTCAGATGTCAATCATACCTACTCAATGGGATAATATCTACCAAGATCAAAAGAATGGCGCGATCAAAGAATTAAATCTTGTAAAGGAAAAGCATCCTGAATTGTCTATCGAAATAGTGGTTGCAATAGGGAATCCAAAATATGATATCCTTGAGCAATCCATTAAACAGGAGGTGAACTATTTAGTAGTAGGCACCCATGGCCGAACTGGTTGGTCTCATGCGCTCATTGGAAGTACGGCAGAGTACATTATAAGACATAGCACCATCCCCGTATTGGTCATACCCATGAAAAAGTAAAAATCTCATCACATTTTGTGGTAAATTTTAATGGATTTGGTTTAAATTCTTTAAATTGTAAGTGATAAATAGTACAATTTATTATAAACCAAATAGTATGAAAAGACGTAATCTTATTAAAAGTTTATCCATTTTACCTTTCACTGCGGCTGTGCCTACTCAACTATTTAGTAAGCCAGAAGTAAGTGCTAGTAATGTGATAGATGGAGAAAATATTTTTAGATCTCTTGGGGTAGAGCCTTTGATTAATTGCAGAGGTACTTTTACCATTATTGGAGGATCCATTGAACGCCCCGAAGTGCGCGAAGCAATGGAAGCCGCTGCACATAATTTTGTTCAGTATGATGAGTTGGCAGATGCGGTGCATGCAAAAATTGCAGAAATAACTAAAGCCGATTGGGCATTGGTATCTGCGGGTTGTGCAGCAGCAATGAAACATGTAACTGCTGCCTGTGTAACAGGGGGTAATCCTGAAAAATTAATTGCCATACCAAATTTAACAGGCTTTGAAAAAACAGAAGTGATCATTCCTAGAGGTTCTAGAAATGTATACGATCATTCTATAAGAAATATTGGAGTAACTATCATTGATGTCAATACGCCCGAGGAATTAGTGAAAGCAGTGAATAAAAAAACAGCGATGATCTATATCATGGCGGATGATCCTGCTAAGAATGATGAGCCATTGTCATTGGTAAATATTGTGAGATTAACCAAAGAGCAAAATATTCCAATTTTAGTAGATGCAGCAGCTGAAGTATTAACCATTCCAAATATCCACTTAGAAAGAGGAGCGCATATGGTAGCGTATAGTGGGGGTAAAGCCATATGTGGACCACAATGCGCAGGCTTTGTAATTGGTGAAAAAGATATTTTAATGTCTGCATGGCAATCAAGTTCGCCGCATCATGGACCTTGTCGTGACAACAAAGTAGGTCGCGAGGAAATGCTTGGTATGTTGGCTGCAGTTAAAGCATGGACCACTAGAGATCATAAAAAAGAATGGCAAACCTGGTTGTCTTGGT
>CAIJZG010000214.1 GCA_903825065.1 uncultured Bacteroidota bacterium | reverse complement strand
TCAGTATAAATAAATCATTAACTACTGATTTTGGGCAAATATAGTTTCCAAAATGGAAGTTTCCGCTTCTGTAATATGCAGGTTTTTCATTTTCTTCCAATTGTCGATGGCGAAAAAAGCTTTTTTAAGATCATAACGATTGCCACTAATCCCCCAGCTAAAATTATTGAATATTGTAGGTAGCAATCCTGCCCCAAATACATTGCAGCTTACTCCCACAATAGTTCCAGTGTTAACAGATGAATTAATTGCCACCCGAGAATAGTCGCCCATAATCAAGCCACATTTTTGTCCGACACCCAAATATGAATTAGTAGCATAATTCCAAACTTTTACTTCACCAGCAGTATTTTTAACATTACTATTGGTTGATCCAGCACCCATATTACACCATTCTCCAATTACGGCATCTCCTAAATAACCATCATGGGCCTTATTTGTGTAACCCATAATGACCGAATTTTTTATCTCACCTCCTCCCATACAACAAGGACCCAGGCTTGTTGCCCCATAAATACGGCTTTTCATCTTTAAGACAGAATTATATCCCATTGAAAATGGTCCACGTACACAAGAACCTTCCATTATTTCTGCCTCCTTCCCAATATATATAGGACCTGTTTTAGAATTAAGTGTACAGAATTCTAATTTGGCTCCTTCTTCAATAAAAATATCAGCTGTTTGAATGACTTGTACCGTTGGAGAAATGGGTTGGGATGATCTTCCCTTTGTTACTAATTTAAAATCTTCGCGAATCATGGTATCATTCCACAACATCATTTCCCAGCAGTATTTTAATCTTTGAACTTGATCAGGGAATAAAAAATGATTAATAAATAATGAGGTATCCGGCTTAAAATCATTAAAGTTTATTGCTAATCTTCCAGCAATAAATCCATTCTGATCAGTAATACAGGATCCAGTTTCTAAATTTAAAATTGCTTGTACTAAATTATCATTGGGCAACACTGAAGCATCTATCCATACAAAATCTTCCTGGTTTGGAATTGGATATAATACTTGCAAATAGGTTTCTGTTCGAACAAAAACTTCTTCTTTAGTTTTCATCGACCATCTTTCCTGGATAGTTAAGATTCCAAACCTCAAAGCTGCAATAGCTTTTGTATAAGTTAAAGGAAATAAACTATTTCTTGTGTTTGAATCAAATAAAACAATCGCCATATTACAAATTAACTGATTATTCTACACACCTCAATCGTCCTTAGACGTTTTTGTTCTAACTTTACATTCCTATTATTAAAATATAATCGTTATGAGTTTAGGATATTTTTCATACCCACTTCCCACCAATGAACCTGTGCTTAATTATGCTCCAGGATCTTCTGAAAGAGTTGCATTAAAAAAAGCCTTAGTAGAACTTAAAAAGAAACCTATTGAAATACCCATGTATATTGGTTCAAAGGCAGTGAAAACGGGTAAGTTGGTAGATATTCACCCTCCACATGAACTGAGTCATACGTTGGGATCTTTTCATGCAGGTGATGCAAGCCATGTGCAATTGGCAATTGATGCAGCTTTAAAAGCAAAACAATCCTGGGAAGCGATGAGTTGGGAAAATCGAGCACAAATATTTTTGAAAGCAGCCGATTTACTTGCCACTAAATATCGCTTTCAAATGAATGCTTCAACTATGCTTGGCCAAAGTAAAAATGCCTATCAGGCTGAAATTGATGCTGCCTGTGAATTAATTGATTTTTTAAGATTTAATGTTCATTTTTTAAGTAAGATATATCAGGAACAACCCATATCTGGTGCAGGTATGCATAATCGATTAGAATGGCGTCCGCTGGAAGGATTTGTGTTAGCGATTACTCCATTTAATTTTACTGCTATTGGTGGGAATCTTCCAACATCAGCGGCAATGTGTGGCAATGTAGTAGTCTGGAAACCCGCAAATACACAAATCTATTCTGCTCAATTATTCATGCGTATTTTAAAAGAAGCGGGATTACCTGATGGAGTGATTAATTTAATTTATGTTGATGGGCCAACACTTGGTTCTGTTAGTTTTTCGCATAGAGAATTTGCAGGTGTTCATTTTACTGGATCTACTGGTGTTTTCAATGGCATGTGGAAGACCATTGGAGAAAATATGAGTATCTATCGCAGCTATCCAAGAATTGTAGGGGAAACTGGCGGAAAAGATTTTGTAATTGCGCATAAAAGTGCCAATGTAGAAGCGGTAGTTACGGCTCTTGCAAGAGGTGCATTTGAATACCAAGGTCAAAAATGTTCTGCGGCTTCGCGCGCTTATATTCCAAGTAATATGGCAGAGGCTGTAAAAACTAAATTAGTTGCCGCATTGAATTCGATGAAAATGGGGACTGTAGAAGATTTCAGCAATTTTGTAAATGCTGTTATTGATGAAAAATCTTACAATAACATCACAAAATATATTAGTAGCGTTAAGAAGAATAAAAAAGCAAGTATTCTGGTAGGTGGTAATTATAGTAAAACAAAAGGTTACTTTATAGAACCTACAGTTATTGTTACAAAAGATCCAAAAAGTACAACGATGTGTGAAGAGATTTTTGGGCCAGTATTAACCATCTATATATACGATGCTGAAAAATTTGAAGCAACTCTTACACTTCTTGATAGTACATCTAATTATGCATTAACAGGAGCAATTTTAGCTCAAGACAGAGCAGCAGTAGAATTAGCTACGAATAAGTTAAGAAATGCAGCTGGAAATTTTTATATCAATGACAAGCCAACTGGCGCTGTTGTTGGTCAGCAACCTTTTGGTGGAGCAAGGGCATCAGGCACAAATGATAAAGCAGGAAGTCAATTGAATTTATATCGTTGGTTAAGCGCCAGAACAATTAAGGAAACATTCAACCCTCCTACCGATTATAGATATTCTTTTTTAAATGAAGCATAATAAAGCGCCCCGTGAGGGGCGTTTTACTTTTCAATTATTCTAACAATAAGTTCATGTTGAATTAATCTGATTTTGTACTTTATATGGTAGTATTGTTTTTTATGAAGTGTAAATATTATTAATTATGAAAAGTTTATATGTAATAACTTTAAGTTGTTTTTGTCTTTCAATAGTTTATTCTCAAAAAAATATTTCAAACAAAAGAAATCAGATAAAATTGCCCAATGGATGGTCTCTTACACCGGCTGGCAAAAGTCTGGAATTAGGAGATTTACCTTTGAATTTAGTAGTTTCTTCTTCTCAGAAATTAATGGCTGTTACTAATAACGGACAGGGAAAGCAAACCCTTCAATTGATAGATCTTATTCACGAGAAAGTAGTTGATGAAATTAGTATTGCTAAATCCTGGCTTGGATTAAAATTTAGTGCAGAT
>CAIJZG010000213.1 GCA_903825065.1 uncultured Bacteroidota bacterium | reverse complement strand
GTAAAGTCTTTCACTATACCAAGCTCTTCTGTTTTTTGCTGCGCGATTTTTACCATCGCATCTACTAAGTCGTCTGCATCAACTACTGTTCCCTCACGGCTCTTCATTTTACCTGTGGGTAATTCTACCATACCATAACTTAAATGATAAATTCCATCAGCTGCAGGAATGCCTAATTTCTGACAGATCAGTTTCAAAACTTTGAAGTGATAATTCTGTTCATCGCCCACTACATAAATACTTTGTTCGGCTTTGAACTCATTGTATTTATGAACCGCCAGACCTATATCCTGTGTCATGTATACCGATGTACCATCCTTACGTCGTACTAATTTCTCATCCAAACCATCTGACGTTAAATCTATCCAGACACTGGTGTCATCTTTTTGAATAAAAACTTTTTTCTCTAAACCACTTTCCACCAAATCTTTTCCTAATAAATAAGTATTACTCTCATAATAGGTCTTATCAAAATCACTTCCAATTCTTTTGTAAGTAGTATTAAAACCTTCGTATACCCAACCATTCATAATGCGCCATAATTCCATCACTTCAGGTTTACTGGCTTCCCAGTCTAACAACATTTGTTGTGTAGCTCTCATAATAGGAGCTTCTTTCTCTGCAATTGCAGTATCCATACCATCTGCCACTAATTCAGCCACTTCCGCTTTATAAGCATCATTAAACTTTACATAAAAGTCTCCCACAAAATGATCGCCCTTCATTCCGGTACTGGCAGGAGTTGCTCCATTGCCGTAGCGTTGCCAGGCAATCATACTTTTACAAATATGAATGCCGCGGTCGTTTACGATACAGGTTTTGGCAACATCATATCCATTAGCCTTTAAAATTTCTGCAATGCTCCATCCTAAAAAGTTATTTCTTAAATGACCTAAGTGCAAAGGTTTATTGGTGTTTGGAGAACTGTATTCCACCATTACTTTTTTGCCATTGCTTGGTTGAATGCCGTATTGTTGATTGTTCTTTTGACCATCAATAAAATCTAACCAAAACTGATTCGAGATTACCAGATTTAAAAACCCTTTGATTACATTAAATCCAGTAAATAGGGTAGGGTTTTGTGCAACAATATGTTCCCCCAATTCCTGTCCTAAAGTATCAGGAGACTTTTTTAATTGCTTTACAAATGCAAATAATACCACTGTATAATCACCTTCAAATTCGGGTTTGGTAGCATTAACTTGAATCTGCACTGCATCCAAGCTTACCCCATATAATGATTTAATTGATTGAACAGCTGCTTCCTTTATTTTTACTACAACACTCATTATCTTAACATTTTCGGATGGCAAAGCTAACAAATTAAGCCCTACCTTCACCGGCGTTCATGATAAAGCTGCACGAAAATATACGTAGCCTGATTCTCAGAGTAGTAGATCTGTTCTATCCGATCTTCAAAAACATTATGCCTTTGCAAACCTTTCGCTATGCTGCTTGTGGTGGTTTCAATACCGTTTTAGATATTAGTTTGTTTTTCGTTTCGTATAATTTTATCCTTCATCGACAACCTGTTCATATTATTTCCTTTACTATTGGGGCACATATTGCAGCCTTTTTAATTGGCTTTATGGTAACTTTTCCGATAGGATTTTATTTAAGCCGTTATGTGGTGTTTCAAGAGACCAGTGTAAAAAAAGCAACCCAGTTAGCTAAATATTTTACCGTCGTTTTTGGTTGCCTGTTGCTCAATTATGCTTTTCTAAAAATATTTGTAGACCTGTTTGGCTGGTACCCCACACCTTCTAAAATTCTGACTACTGTATTTGTGGTGGCTTTCAGTTATGTAAGTCAAAAGAATTTTACATTTAAACCTCAGGAAGGATAGTTCTTTATTCTTTAAATTCAAACAAGCATGGATTCATTGACTTTTGTTTGATTCCAAATTGATCCTTAAATTCTGGTCCGCTATAATTTAAACGGATTGTTTTATCCTTGATTGTTTTGATCGCTTTTGCCTGAATAATAGATGGGAATATGTAAGCTCCTTGTTGTATAATTTCAAATCCATTAACTTTTTCTATTGCCCAATTACCCGCTTTTCCCAGTACTTCAAAATGATATACTTGATTGCTATCAATTTCTTTTAACC
>CAIJZG010000212.1 GCA_903825065.1 uncultured Bacteroidota bacterium | reverse complement strand
TGCATCAAATACTGCACCAGCAAGATTACATTGAGCAAAAATGGATTGAATTAATTCAGCCATTGAAAAATCGGTTTCATTTAAATCGCAGTTACTGAATTTGGCCTGACGCATTTTTCGTTTATAAAAACTCGCCAAATGTAAATTGCAGTCTGTAAATTTTGCAGCAAATAGAAAGTCATTGCAATCGTCGAAACGTAAACCTAATAATTTGCAATCTTTGAATTGCACATCTCTGATAGCAGTATTGTTAAGTTTTGCATTGCTTAGATTACAACTAATAAAGATGCAATCGGTAAACTGACAATTTGAAAGATCAGTAGTACTTAAGTTGCAAAAATTAAATTCGCATCCTTCATATTCAGCTGTGGGTAATGCTTTTGCAGAAAAATCTAACTTCTCAAAAATCTGTTCTTCAAAAATAGGATACGACATTATTTTGCTTTTAAATTCAACAATTGGATCCCTCCATACATCTTATAATCCCAGGTCTATCTTTATTTGTTTAAGTTGATTGTTTTTCCTGTTTTTGCACTCCGTATAGCAGCATCTAATATTTCCATTACGATCATATTGTTTTCTAAAGAGGAAAGCTCATAAGGAGTAAGAGCTATTTGTTTTTTTACAAGAGCAGCCAAAAAAGTAAATGGATCATTTCTTGGTGAATCAAGATCTTTTAGTTTAACAGTCTCTTCTTTGAAACCATCATAACCTTCCGCCATACGAGTCCGCAGCTGATATTTATTGTCGGCATAAATTGCACCCGTAAGTCCGTATACTTCCAAATCTTTTCTGCCAATTGGCCAATCCCATGAACCCTGTATGATGCTGTTTGATTGATCGTATTTTAAAATGATGATAGATTCATCATCTACTTTCGGGTTATTTTCAGCCTGTAATTGTTGGGTGATGGCCGTAACAGAATTAGGTTTTTTTCCGTCCATTAACCAGGTACTTAAGTTGGTGCCATAGCATCCAAAATCAATAATAGCACCACCACCGTTTTGTACAGGATCAGTTAGCCAATCTAAAAATTCAGAACTAATTCCAAGTTTTCTTGGCCCACGATGACCATCATGAACTACCATTTTTCTTGCATCCCCAATCAGTCCCTTCTTTAATAGTTCATTTGTTTTTTGATTGCTGGGATACCAGGTGGTTTCATAATTTGTAAGTAATTGGATATGGTATTGTTTTGCAAGCGATTCCATTTTTTTGGCGTGCTCAAGATTTACCGCTAATGGTTTTTCAACCATTACATGGACTCCCTTTGGAGCAAAAAATTCTACTACTCCTAAATGTTCAAAAATAGATCCGAAAGCACATACCGCTTCTGGTTTACAAGCTGTGTACATTTCAGACATTGTTTTGTAAACTATATTCATTGAAAATCCATGTTCTCTTGCATATCGCATGGCTAATTCTCGATTGGGTTCTACTATGCCAACTATTTGGATGTTCCCATCATCAGGTCTTCCTAAAATACCATGTACATGTGTGTGCGTAAGTCCTATAACGCCAATTCGTAAAGGTTTCTGTTGTGGAAATACTTGAATTACAAATAAAAATGAAATACTAAAAATACTTAGTCGCAATATTTTCCAATTCATTTTAAAATTTTTATTCAATAAATAAATTAATAATTAGTGTTTCTCAGATATATAATGTTTTTTCAAAACATCTTCACCATATTCATTTCCTTTTTCTCTCCAAATTGTATGAATATGATTAGCAGCGTTTCTCGGCCCACCATTATTATCAAATTCGATTAAAAAGGTCGGGCCGTTTATTACAAAATAATGTGCAATTTTTTCTTCTTGTCCACCAATCCATCCAAAATAAATATTATCGATTCCGGCTTTTAATATCTTGTTATATTCTATAGTAGCTTTCTCATATTCAAAATTAAATACGTATTCTCTAATAATTCCCTTCAAAGTTGCTTTTTGGTTTTCATCTAAATCAATACCTTTTATTCCCCAATTATCTATTAAGCGCTTACCACTTTCTGCGGAAGTAATAATGTCGCCAGGGGCTTCGCCACTCATGATGGCTTTCTTTTTTTGTACTTCAGTAAATGATTGGATTAATTTTAATCCTAGATCTTCTTCCTGACCTAAGACACGAAGGCCAGCATATTCATTATATAGAAATTCAGCAGGATCTGTGCCAATAAAAAAAGGTGTTACCGAAATCTTGTCTCCTACAAAGGTAAAATTGATAGATAGATGATGGCCTTCTAATTTATATCCCCAATTACCCTCACCAGGTACTCCAAAGAAGGCGAAATAATAATTTTTAGGTGACCATAATAAATCGATTAAAAATTTATGAGTTTCTTCATTAATCTCTTTGCGAAAATACATACTATCATAAAATCGATTAATCAGTTCATCTAAGTGCATGATACTCGTAGCCTTTAAATACCCCTGCGAACTAAGGGATGCAGATAAAATTCTATGAACTAATCTGCGTTGATCTTCAGTCATGTTTCCTATACTTGTTCCTACCCGAGGCCTTAATCCAACAGGAAGATTATTCCATTTTAAACGATTGGTATCGCTGAATTCAAATGCACTAGAACGTTGCTGAACTTTGTTAAATGAGGTATTTAAATCTTTAGCATATTGTTTAATCTCTTTTTGATAGTCTAATTGTGCAATTGCTGTTTTGTTGAATAATAATACTGCTGATAATAGTAATAGAATTGATTTGATGATTTTCACGATTAATTGATTATGGGGTTCAATTATAAATTGATGTCTATCCAATATACAACACTTGTAAGTTGCATACAAGAGTTATTATTTTCCTAACCAACTTTTAAGGATAGCATTTTGTTCAGATGTAATATCCTTTAATCGGTCTAATTGAAGTATTCTTTTTCCAGATGTAGAATCAATGGTTTCTGTCAGTGCTAAGCCTGCATAGGATAGATATTTTTTGTAGTTTAATTCCTTAGTAGTGTACACAAATTCAAACAAATCCGTTAACGAAACACCTGCTATGTCTTCGCAAGCTTGCTGAAATTCTGCATCAGTAAATCCACGATGCAGTTCTTTATAATAATGCCAGTAGAGATAGCGCATAACATCGTCGAGAGATTTATTATTGCCCGATGCATGGCGAATAGCAAAATCAAATAATAGCCCAACTACTGGCCCTTTATCGTAATAAGATATAGATTTATTGGCTTCTGCACCTTGTTTGCCAAAAGGTCCATCACTCCAGGTATCATAACTAGCTTGAGAAAGTGATTGGTAAAAACGGCCAGGATTATTTTCTAGTGTATTGATATTTTTTTCGAAGTTTTGTAATAAGGTAGAATCATCTATAATCCCCGCTCTTTTTACAATTAAATATTCATAGTATACACTCAATCCTTCACTGATCCATAATAAATTGGTTCTGTTTTCTTTGGTATAATCGAAAGGACCTAATTCAAAGGGGCGTATGCGTTTAACATTATAATGATGAAAATATTCATGTGCTAAAAAGCTCATCACTCGATTAATACCTCCCGGCTTTTTTAATTCTTTTCCTTCAAAACTTACAGTTGTACTATTCAAATGTTCAATACCCCCTCTGCCTGGACCAATGCCGATAAAACTATAGTGTTTATAAGGAATATCACC
>CAIJZG010000211.1 GCA_903825065.1 uncultured Bacteroidota bacterium | reverse complement strand
GGAATAAATGAAGAGATAAGTAATAATAGTGAAAGATAAGAGTAAAAAAAAGCGAAGTGCCAATGAAAATGTACTTCGCTTTTTTTGTGAAAAAATTAATTTTGGATTAAACTCCGATGGAATCATATACTACAACTTTCTTCCATAAATGGCCACAGGTGTCTATAAAATGCAGATGAATAGGATCTGTTTGATATGATGATTGATCGTCGGGATTTGCAAAAAGCGCTAACCAAGAACAAGCATAGCTTCTATCAATAACATCTCGATTAGTTGCAGCAGGAACTCCAATATGAAATTGTTGTATTGTTGGAACGGCACTTAGTTTCTTTAATCCTTCTAACAAAGCATCACGATCGGCTTCGCTTTCAGTATTCTCTAACCAAAAATAAACATGGTGAACAAACAGGTCTTGTGATAACATAATTATTTTTTTTACTTTTTATTTTAAATAAGTTGTTCAGTAATTTTTCCGGTTGTTTTATTTTTCAGGATCAATTTTTTTGCACCAAAATGTGTCATTTCTTCTTTGATCAACCAATGATCTGCATCATGGTCTGTTAAATGACTTTCTTTAGTTAATCCAGATTTGCCTCTCCAAATATCTAACTGAACAGGTTCCCAGAGTTTAGTTTTTGCTGATTTATATGCGGCATCTAAAACGGCGTTCACCACATAGCCATCATAAAATGTTTCTTTAGGAGCAGCCCCTTTTTCTAAGGCATTAAACATATCCATAAACATATGGTTATACCCTAATTCATTTAATTCATCACCCACAGGAAATAGCCAACCGGTATTGCTTTCTGCTTTTTCTGCAATATAATCGCCACCTTTACCGGTAGTGAACATTTCGAAACCAGTACGCAAGAAACTATTTACCCAGATGGTACCTTCTGATCCCATTACTTCATCACGTAGGTCCAATCCGCCACGGAATGTCCAACTAACTTCAAACTGACCAATTGCACCATTCTCATATTTGACTAATCCAATAGCATGATCTTCTGCATCAATTGGTTTCACTTGTGTATCTGCCCAACACATAACTTCAATAGGTTTAATATCTTTCCCAATATAGCTTCTGGAAATTTCTACACAATGGCATCCAAGATCAAGAATACATCCACCGCCTGCTTGCTCTATATCCCAGAACCATTCGCTATGCGGACCAGGGTGGGTTTCTCTAGACTTTGCCCATAGTATTCTCCCCAATGCACCTTCCCGTACACTAGCTTCTGCTTTCAGGAATTTTGGAGTATATACAAGATCTTCTAAGTAACCATTAAATATGCCGGCTTCTTCAACAGCTACTAGCATTCGCTTTGCCTCTGCTGCATTTCTACCGAGTGGTTTAGTTGTCATTACAGCTTTTTTATGTTTACAACAAAGCATCACAGCAGCTTCATGTAAATTATTCGGTAATGCTATACATACAATACTAACATCGGGATGAGCAATGGCTTCTTCCATTTCAGTAGTCCAATGTTTGCATTGATAGTCCTCAGCAAATTTTTTAGCACTCTCTTCTCTGCGAGAATAAATACTCACTACTTTATCTTTTGATCGATATCCTTGTAATGCATCAGCATAAAACCTTCCGATAAAACCGGAACCTAGCATGGCTATATTTTGCATAATAAAAAGATTTTAAATTTAAATATGAAAGTAAAAAGTTAAAAATTATTGTTGAATTGTTTTTTTCTCTTTGAAATATATCAAGAAAAGAATTAAAACACCAAGTGCAATATAAGCTGGAACGAGCCAGATACTTTGCCAGTTGTGTAATTCTCCCACTTTATATTTATCTACAGTAAATCCGGAGAACCAAGTGCCAATAAACATACCTACTCCATAAGTAGCAAAAGTAAATAAGCCCTGTGCAGCATTCTTGATTTTATCTCCAGCTTTTTTCTCTGTATACATGTAACCAGTTACAAAGAAAAAGTCGTAACAGATTCCATGAAGGATGATACCAGCATAAAGCATCCATATATTATTTCCTGCATTGCCATAGGCGAAGAAAATATATCGAAGTATCCAGGCTGCCATTCCCATTAGCAACATTTTTTTGACGCCAATTCTATTAAATAAAAATGGGATTGCTAATATGAATCCAGCTTCTGATAATTGCCCTAAAGTCATCTTACTCGCTGGATTTTCTAAGTTCACTTCGTTCAGGAATTGATTTGCAAAACCATAATAAAAGCTAAGTGGAATACAAACTAATATAGCGGCAATAAAAAAAATGCAATAAGGTCTTTGTTTAAATAATACAAATGCTTCTGTACCTAATGCACTTGAAACATCTCTCGTTACTGCTTTTGGTGGCGTATTCGGAAGTATAAAACTTAAAAATCCTAATAAACCTGATATGCCAGCAGCTAAATAAAATGTAGATGCCGTTTTTTCAATGCCTAATTGCCCAATGGTTACTCCTGCTATAATCCAACCTAAAGTGCCAAAGACTCTAATCCATGGGAATTGCTTGCCAGGGTCGGTCATTTGTGAAAATGCGATACTATTACTTAATGCAATAGTTGGCATATAGAGCAAAGCATATACTAGAATAACCCAATAGAAGCTTGTACTAATTTCTATTTTCGTTGTAAGAAAAAGGAGCATTGCTCCAATTAAATGAAGCACTCCCATAATCTTTTGAGCCGCAAAAAACTTATCTGCTACTAATCCTACAAAAAATGGCGAAATCATTGTTGCAATTGCAAGTGCACTATAAGCCGCACCAATTTCAAAACCAGTTGCATGTAAATGTTCCGTCATATAAGTACCCATCGTTACATACCAAGATCCCCAAATAAAATATTCTAGGAACATCATAGATGCTAGTAAAGTTCTTGTTTTTGCTTTCATATGATAGTTCGTATTTTGCTTTAGTTTGACTAGATTTATTGTGGAATTAAAAGGATTACATTTGAAGCCTTTATTTCTATAAGGATTGCCAATTTAATTAAAACCAAGACATGCTTGCCAGAATATCGTCTTTTTTTCTTTTGCCTTTATTTTTATGTAATGTTTTGAATGCCCAAACACTGGATAGTACCTATGCTGAAAAATTAGGATATCCTAAAGGTGCAAGGGTGGTTATTTTGCATGTAGATGATGTAGGTATGTCATTCGATTCAAATGAAGGCGCCATTAATGCAATGACTGAAGGTGTTGCAACCTCATGCAGTGTGATGATGCCCTGTTCCTGGGTACCGGCATTTGTGCATTATTATAAAAAACATCCTAAGTTAGATGTGGGTTTGCATCTAACATTAACTTCTGAATGGAGCGGATATAGATGGGGACCATTATCTGGAAAATCGAGTACTCCTGGTTTAGTGGATAAAGAAGGTGATTTATGGTCAAGTGTTGAAGATGTAGTAAAACATAGTAATGCTGATGAAGTTGAAAAGGAAATACGTGCTCAATTAGATAGAGCAAGAACTATGGGTTTAGAACCTACTCATTTGGATAGTCATATGGGTACACTTTTTGCAACTCCTGAGTTTTTAAAACGATATATAAAAGTGGGAATTGAAAATCATATTCCAGTTATGCTTCCAGCTGGTCATGCTTCATTAATTAAAGTAACCAATCACATGCAAGAAGTGCAAATGGCGCAAATTCGAATCCTTGGTAAAATGCTTTGGGATGCTAAACTTCCAGTATTAGATGATTTACATAATGAAAGTTATAATTGGGAGATCCCAAAGGATTTACAATCAGATGATCTAGAAATTCAAGAGTATAAAACAAAAAAATATATCGAGGGGATACACACTATTAAACCAGGCTTAACAATGATGATCATGCATTGTACCGCTACAACGGAAGTGTTTCCCTTTATTTCCGGATCCGGTCCTTTACGCAGGGGCGATATGTTGGCAATGATGGATCCGGAATTTAAAGCAGCCATTATACGGGAAGGTATCATATTAACTACATGGCGTGAAGTAATGGAAAGAAGAGCTAGTGTCAATTAAAAAATTATAATAAAATAGTTATGAAAAAGTATATTATTCTTATCACCTGTTTATTTCTAACAGTTTTTTTTACTGCCTTTATTTCAAATAAAAAAACTACTCATATTTTGGTTTTTAGTAAAACACTTGGATTCCATCATGCTTCTATTCCTGCAGGAATTGCAGCAATACTAAAGATTGGTCAGGACAATAATATGATAGTAGATACAACAACTGACGCTAATTTTTTTAACGAGAAACAATTAAGTAAATATGCTGCCGTAGTATTTCTAAGTACTACTGGAAATGTGTTAAACGATGAACAACAAGTGGCATTTGAGCAATATATTAAAAAAGGTGGAGGATTTGTTGGAATTCATGCTGCTACTGATACCGAATATGATTGGGCATGGTATAATCAATTGGTTGGAGCCTATTTTAAAAGTCATCCAAAACAACAAGAGGCTGTATTGCATATCATTGATCCTACACATGTTTCCACAATGCATCTCCCTAAAGAATGGAAACGTTTTGATGAATGGTATAATTTTAAAAGTATTCAGCCTAATCTACATGTGCTAATTACGATTGATGAAAAATCTTATGCCGGCGGAGAAAATGGTGATTTTCATCCAATGGCTTGGTGGCATGATTTTGATGGTGGTAGAGCATTCTATACCGAGTTCGGACATACCGATGAATCTTATTCGGATCCATTATTTATACAACATATTACTGGTGGAATTGCTTATGCAGTAAATAAAAAATAATATTAATGAATTGCAAATCTGGACATCTGATTTTTATTAGTATTATGATTGTTTTTTCTGCATGTACCAATGGACCCCAAGAGCAGCCTGTAAATGATAGTAGTTCCAATTGGGCTTTACTCAATTTCGAAAAAATCGATTCATCTAATCCTGTACTTGTTCCTGGAACAAATGAATTCATTGACCCAATATCAAAAAAAAGTATTGCATGGGAAGCAAAAGATGTTTTTAATCCGGCCATTGTTGTTAAGAATGATAGTATTTTCATGTTATATCGTGCCCAAGATAAAATTGGATTGCCTGGAGGTACTTCAAGAATTGGCTTAGCTACAAGCCTTGACGGTTTACACTTTACTAAATTAAGTGCACCTGTTTTTTATCCCGATAATGATTCTGTAAAAAAATATGAATGGCAGGGTGGTGCTGAGGATCCAAGAATTGTGGAAGATGGTCAAGGAATCTATTACATGACATACACTGCATATGATGGTAACCTTGCAAGATTATTAGTTGCTACTTCTTCAGATTTAAAGCATTGGAAAAAATGTGGGTCTGTATTTGCAAAAGCATTCAACGGTAAGTATTTAAATCTATGGTCAAAGTCGGGTTCTATTGTATCAAAATATGAACGAGGAAAAATTATTGCTGCAAAACTGAATGACAAATATTGGATGTATTGGGGCGATCAAAATATTTGGGCTGCTACATCAACCGATTTAATTAATTGGGAACCTATTGAGATGAAGGCTAATGAGAAAGCACCGATAACTTTAAAAGGACAGGCTTTAAATATGCCTCTTTTAAAAATTGTTGTTCCAACAAGAGATAAAATGTTTGATGCAGATTTAGTGGAATCGGGCCCACCAGCTATGCTAACTGATAAAGGTATTTTGCTTATTTATAATTCTCGATCCCTTAAAAATATTGGTGATACTAGTTTGCCTGATGGCACCTATACAGCAGGACAAGTATTATTAGATAAAAATGATCCTACCCAAGTGATAAAAAGATTAGATCACTTTTTCATGAAGCCAGATAAACCCTATGAATTAAATGGTCAAGTAAATAATGTATGCTTCCTTGAAGGGCTAGCTTTTTACAAAGAAAAATGGTTTTTGTATTATGGTACAGCTGATTCAAAAATTGCGGTAGCTGTTAGAAAAAAGTAAAATTATTTTTCTGAAAAGAAACATGCCAAATGATTCTTGAAAAGAGGATAAATGGATAATAAAATACCTGCCAATAGTAACACCCCCGAAATCGTAAACACTATAAAGAAAGCAGATAAGTTTTGCATCATTAAACTAAATGCAATTTGATCTGAATTCATTTGCCATTTTGATTTGAGAACACCCGCGCCAATCAAAGCAATCCAGAATACAAATAAGGAACTATTTGCCAACCAGAACCCCAATTTCATCAGCTTCTGATAGGGGTCTAAACTGATACAAGTGTCTTTTAATATATCATAACATACTGCAAGTAATAACATCGTATTAATACCTATCGTAGTGCCCATGGCATGTGCAACGGTGATATGGGTGCCGTGTGTGTACACATTAATAGCAGGGACTGACATACAGATAGCTAAAATAAGATTTAAGAAAACCCAAACATCTGCAGCTACTAAAAAACGATAGGCATCTCTATGAAAAAACTTTTGAGCTTTGGTAAGAGTTGCCTTCCATCCGTATATTATATTTCCCAATATCAATAGCTCTGTCATGCTAACTGAGTAACTAATATATTGTACATAAGGTTGTGTAGGTAAGGTATAAATATGATGCCCCCAGTTAAACATTAAATTGAAGAGTCCTGCAAAATATAAAACAAAAGCCTTGGTAGAATAAGCGTATGATCGATCATTACTAATTTTTGTCATCAAATACATACTTGCCCCATAAATCAACATATTCCAGGAGCCAACCATACTTCCATATGATTTCCATTGAATATTCATATCATTTACAACCTGATTATTAAAATAGGGGAATAGCCATAGATAAGATTCTAAAAAAGTAAATAGAAAGAAAATAATTCCAGTAAGCCACATCCAAATATAGACGGGTTGGCTTTTAAGACTATCTAGAGATAATACAAAATTGATAAGAAAAATTATCCAACCAATAATTATGGGTAATGAAAGAATGGGGGGGAACTCCCAATATTCTCGTCCACCAAATTTGCCAGAGAAATAGGCAATTAAAATACTCAATATTGAAATCACAAATAAAATGAAAAGGAGACGAGATAAATTATTCGAATACAATTTATTTCCGGTATGTTCTTTTAGATAAGTTAGTACGGCGCCCATTGACGCAAAGAGTATCCAAAATAATACGGAAGAAACGTGCAGGGGGCGGGTCTTCTCAAATGATAAAGCTTCTTTCAAAAAACCAGGTATGATATATTGTAAACCACCTAGTATTCCAAATAACATACCAGTAGCTAATAAAATTAACGCAACAAGAATAAATACTTTGGGAGTAAATTTTGCCTTATTGATTGATAGTTCCATTTGTATTGATTGAAAATTTACGTGGGTCTGATTTTCCTGAACGGTCAACAGATTTTAAATAGGCAATTAAATCCTGGATTTCGGATTCACTTAAATGGTAGTTTGGCATCGTATTATTTCCTGTTTGAAGGAAAATATGGATATAATCAGGTCCTTTCAAAGAATATTCATTGGTTAGATCAGGACCAAGATAGCCGCCAAGTCCATATATTTGGTGGCAAGCAGTACAATTATGTTCTTGCCATAAAGTTTTACCTTTTGCTTCTGTGATACTGAAATTTGGATTGGAAACGGGTAAATGTGAATATAGAAATCCGCTATAGGATAGGAATCCTATACATAACACAATAAAAACAATAATTTTTTGTTTATCGGGAAGCATGATACTAAATAAAAAAAGACAAAATTATCCTTATATATTTATATTTACCCAATTAATTTGATTTAAAATTAAAATAAACTGGTAATTAGTCAGAACAAGTTGATATACACAAAATGGTTATGTATCTTCATTCTTGCAGGTTAATTTTATATTAAGTTATAAATATTATTAAACAGTAATATGATACAAAAGAGTTTATCTGAAAAATTAGCAAATTTTACTGCTGCCCGAGACTTGAAGGCTTCTGGATTGTATCCTTATTTTCGCTCTATTGAAGAAAACCATGATACTGAAGTTATCATTGGAGGAAAGAAGTTGCTGATGTTTGGATCTAATAGTTATATGGGCTTAACCAATCACCCCAAGGTATTAGAAGCGGCAAGAAATGCATTAACTAGATATGGAAGTAGTTGTTCTGGTTCTAGGTTTTTAAATGGCACGTCCAAGTTGCATTTAGAGTTAGAAGAAAAATTAGCAGCGCATTTAGGTAAGGAAGCAGCTTTAACTTTTACCACTGGTTTTCAAACTAATTTGGGTACAGTAGCCAGTATTACTGGTAGAAATGGGGTATTGATATTAGATGAATTAGATCATGCTTCCATCATTGAAGGAAGCCGTCTCTCTTTTTCAAAAGTCTTGAAGTTTGCCCATAATGATATGGCAGATTTAGAAAAGCGCCTGAAAACTATTCCTATCGATACTATTAAAATGATTGTGATTGATGGTGTATTTAGTATGGAAGGTGATATCTGTAATCTTCCAGAAATTACTCGATTAGCAAAACAATATCAGGCAACAGTGATGGTGGATGATGCACACTCATTAGGTGTATTGGGAAAATTAGGTAGAGGTACAGCAGATCATTTTGGATTGACAGATGATGTTGATATTATCATGAGTACATTTAGTAAATCATTAGCTTCTGTTGGAGGTTTTATAGCGTCTAATAAAGAGATAATTGATTATTTAAAGCACCATGCCAGATCAATTATTTTCAGTGCCAGTATGCCACCTTCTGCAGCAGCAGCTGCAATGGCAGCCTTAGAAATTATGCAGGCAGAACCAGAACGTCTTGAAAAACTTTGGGCAAATACTGCTTACATCACTAAAGCTGTAAAAGATTTAGGGTTTGATATGGGTGTATCAGAATCGCCAATTATTCCAATATATATTCGCGATAATTCACTCACTTTCAAATTCACACAATTATTGTATGAAGAAGGAATTTTTGTAAACCCTGTAGTATCTCCTGCCGTGAGTAGCGATTCTTCTTTGATTCGTATGTCTATCATGGCTACCCATTCTAAGGAACAATTAGATTATGTAATCAGCAAATTAGAACTGGTTGCCAATAAATTGCATGTTTTAGAACATGTAGAAAAATAATCAGAACATTGTTCATTTTTATAAAAGAAATCTATCTTTAAGCATAAACCCACACTATGAGTATAATAGTTAAGGAAGTAACAACTAACAAAGAGCTGAAAGCTTTTATCAATTTGCCTTATCGCTTGTATAAAGACCATCCGTATTATGTGCCGCCACTTAGTTTTGATGAAATGGGCACGTTGCGTAAAGATAAAAATCCTGCTTTCGATTATTGTGAAGCAAAATATTTCTTAGCATATAAAGAAGGTCGTGTTGTTGGTAGAATAGCTGCTATTTTAAACCATGCATTTATCGAAAAATGGAAAAATAAGTATATGCGTTTTGGATGGATAGATTTTGAAGAAGATATAGAAATTCCAAAAGCCCTATTAGGAGAAGTGGAGAAATGGGCTAAAGAAAAACAAATGGATGCGATACATGGACCAATGGGCTTTACCGATTTGGATCATGAAGGAATGCTGGTTCAGGGATTTGATCAATTGGGAACATTGGCTGCGATTTATAACTATGCCTATTATCCCAAATTTATGGAGGAGTTGGGTTTTACAAAGGATGCAGATTGGGTAGAGTATAAGATTAGAATTCCTAAAACAATTCCACCTGATTTTGAAAAAATGGCTTCTATTGTAAAGAGAAGACTGAAATTAACAGTTGTTCAAGCAAAGAAACCCAAAGAAATTCTTCCTTATACAAAAGAGCTTTTCGAATTAATTAATTCTTGTTATTCTCACTTATATGGTGTGGTTCCATTAACCGATAAACAAATTGATTATTACACCAAGCAATATTTTTCTTTTATAAAGACTGAGTTTGTTCCGTTGATTATTGATGAAAACGGAAAACTAATTGCTTTTGGTGTTACAATGCCTTCTTTATCGAAAGCCTTGCAAAAAGCTAAGGGTTCTTTGTTGCCATTTGGTCTATTTCATTTACTGGGTGCCTTGAAAAAGGGCAAAAATAATTTAGCTGATTTGTACTTAGTAGCAGTTGATAAAGCGTATCAAGGGAAAGGGGTTAATGCTTTAATTATGTACGAATGTAATAAGGCTTTTATCGATTATGGTATGGATTATGCAGAGTCAAATCCTGAGCTAGAAGTCAATGAAAAAGTGCAAGCATTCTGGGATCGCTTTGATGCAGTTCAGCATAAAAGACGTAGGGCTTTTATTAAACGCTTGGATTCCTAACAATTAAGGAAGTGAAAAAAAAAATACTTATTACCGGTGCCAGTGGATTTATCGGGAGCTATCTCGTGGAATCAGCTTTAAAAAAAAATTATCTAACAGTTGCTGCTGTTAGACCTACGAGTAATAAGCAATGGTTAGCAGATCCTGCAATTCATTTTTTGGAATTTGATTTTAAAAATGATCAAACCCTTGATCATGCTGTTAGGGAATTTGTGGAAAGGTTTGGTAACATCGATTATGTAATTCATAATGCTGGGGTTACACGGGCAAATAAAAATGAAGCTTATGATCAGATTAATTGCGATAATACTATTCGTTTAGTGCATGCATTACAGCGAAATAATCAAGTTCCTGAAAAGTTTGTTTTGATTAGTAGCCTTGCTGCTTATGGTCCTGCAAAAAATGAAGCCCCTGTAAAAGCAGTTGATATAAAAGCACCGTTAACTGCCTATGGGAGAAGCAAGCATAAAGCAGAAGAATTCTTATATACATTGACCAACTTCCCATTTGTAATTATAAACCCAACAGCAGTATACGGGCCAAAAGATAAAGATGTATTTTTCTTAATCAATTCTATACACAAGGGGTTTGAAGTTTATATCGGCAACTCGGGGCAATTACTAAGTTTTGTACATGCCAGTGATTTAGTGGAAGCGATATTTATTGCTATGGAGTCTGATTCAGTTGGAAAAAATTTCCTGGTATCAGATCAGCAGGTATATACTTCGAAAGTTTTTAATCAAGCGATAAAAACTATCTTACAAAAGAAGACGCTCGCTTTGGTATTACCAGTACCAGTTGTTCGCACGGTGGCAGTTTTTGCAGAATTAGTAGGGAAAATTTCCGGTAAAGCGCCAATCTTGAATAGAGAAAGATTAAAAGAATTTGAAGCTCCTAATTGGGCCGTTGATTGTACAGATATCAATCAGTTAGGATATTCACCACAATACGATTTGCAATCGGGTTTAAACGATGCTATTAAATGGTATAAGGAACAGGGATGGCTCTCATAAGCATAGTAAAAGAACCACCCCCGAACTTTTTTATTTAATTCTTTCGAATCTTGCCTGAAAGAATCTTAAGTATTTTGGTTCATAAATCATTTTCAATCCCTTGATCTTTTCACGTCTTTCAAAAACTCGCGCGGTTGATTCTGCAATTACATCCATATGCGCTTGTGTGTATACTCGACGTGGAATAGTAAAGCGAACTAATTCTAATTTAGGACAATAGTTTTCGCCTTTTGCATTTCTTCCTGCGGATACAATGCCTCTTTCCATAGTTCTTACACCAGAGTCAAGATAAACTTCAGCTGCAAGTGTTTGTGCTGGATAAAAGTTTTGTGGAATATGGGGTAAGAATTTTTTAGCATCAACAAAAATGCCATGTCCGCCTATTGGTTTTATAATCGGCACACCATACTCCATCATTTTTTCACCCAGATAAATAACCTGTCCCACGCGTGCTTTAATATGATCATCGCCCACACTTTCACCAATACCTATAGCCATAGCTTCCATATCTCTACCAGCCAATCCACCATAAGTATGTAACCCTTCATATACTACCACCATATTTCTCGCTTCTTCAAATACATCCCAATCATTCACTGCTAAGAAACCACCGATATTTACTAAAGCATCTTTTTTCGCACTCATAGTAGCGCCATCGGTATACGAACAAATCTCCTTTACAATTTCCTTGATTGTTTTATCTGCAAACCCTTTTTCGCGTTGCTGAATAAAGTAAGCATTCTCTGCAACCCTTGTCATATCATGGATTACACGGATGCCATGTTTCTTTGTATACTTTCTTAGTTCCTTCAAATTTTGCATGCTTATTGGCTGACCACCGGCCATATTTACACTGGTAGCCATGCTCACATATGGAATCTTTTCTGCACCATATTTTTTAACCAGCTTATCTAATTTTTCTAAATCAATATTGCCTTTAAATGGAAATTCACTTTCTGAATCATGTGCTTCATCAATGATCACATCTTCAAATTTTCCACCTGCCAATTCTTGGTGTAAGCGCGTTGTTGTGAAATACATATTTCCGGGAATGATATCGCCTTTCTTGATCAAAATTTTTGAAAGAATATTTTCTGCACCACGTCCCTGATGTGTAGGGATCAAATATTTATAACCGTATACATCTTTCACCACTTCTTCTAAATGATAAAAGTTTCTACTGCCTGCATAAGCTTCATCTCCTAACATCATTCCTGCCCATTGCCGATCGCTCATAGCTGATGTGCCACTATCAGTTAATAAATCAATATACACATCTTCTGATTTCAATAAAAAGGTATTGAAACCCGCATCATTTAGGGCTTTTCTTCTTTCTGAAGGACTAGTCATTTTAATGAGCTCCACCATTTTAATTTTGTATGGTTCGGCCCAGCTTCTTTTAATTGGTTTGTTCATTTTGCAAGTATTAGGTTAGTTAATTGGTTTCATTTTTACGGTGAAATGGCGAAGTAGGAGAGCTTCTTCCACTATCGAAAGTCCTTTGAATTGTTTTCTGTTTTGGAACACTTCGATAATTACTTCGGCAACATAATCGATATGACTTTGCGTATAAACTCTTCTAGGAATGGCTAAACGTACTAACTCCATTTGAGCAGGAATTAATTTTCCTTGTTCATCATATTTCCCAAACATTAGTGAGCCAATTTCAACCCCACGAATACCCCCTTCGAGATAAAGAGCGCCAACTAAAGCCTGACCAGGATATTGATTCACGGGGATATGATCCAGAAATCCTTTAGCGTCTAAATACACGGCGTGTCCGCCGGCAGGCTGCATTACTGGAACGCCTGCTTCAATTAATTTGTTGGTGAGGTATTCGATACTGCGAATGCGGTATTGCAAATAGTTCTCATCTAACACTTCTGCTAATCCAATTGCAATGGCTTCTAAGTCTCTGCCAGCAAGGCCTCCATAGGTTGGGAATCCTTCTGTTATCACCAATAAATTTCTACACTGTTGAGCGAGTGCAGGGTCGTTCATTGCTAAGAATCCACCAATATTGGCGAAAGCATCTTTCTTAGCACTCATGGTACAACCATCTGCATAGGAGAACAATTCTTTTGCAATATTTTCTACTGAAGTATTTTGATAACCCTCTTCGCGAAGTTTGATGAAATAACTATTCTCTGCAAAACGGCAAGCATCAATGAATAACGGAATTTTGTTTGCTGTACAAATTTTGCGAACCGCTTTAATATTGGCCATGCTTACTGGCTGGCCACCTCCTGAATTATTCGTAACAGTAATGATCACTAATGGAATATTTTCAGCACCTTTTTCCAGGATTGTTTTTTCTAATAATTCCAGGTCCATATTTCCTTTAAATGGTGCAGGAATAGTGGGCATTTTACCTTCTTTACATAAACAGTCAATTCCTTCTGCGCCTGAAAACTCAATATTGGCGCGGGTTGTGTCGAAAAGGGTATTACTAATAAAATATTTTCCTTTACCTCCGAGGATGCTAAAAAGAATTTTTTCAGAGGCTCTACCTTGGTGTGTTGGAATCACTAATGGCATGCCGGTTATATTTTTTACTGCAGCTTCAAAGCGAAAGAAACTAGGACTGCCAGCATAAGATTCATCACCTCTCATTATGCCAGCCCACTGATCGCTACTCATGGCACTCGTGCCGCTATCAGTTAATAAATCAATCAATACTTTATTAGAATGGATGAGAAAGGGATTGTAAAAAGCTTCTTCTAAAATTTTGATACGTTCTTCTTTGCTAGTAAAGAAGATAGGTTCCACAGATTTAATCTTGAATGGTTCTATAATAGTACGCATACAACAATAGTTATAAGTTTTGATAACAAAAGAGTGTACAATAAATGTTTGACGTGTGTTGCGTAGATGCAACAGATAGAACTGAAAACTAAGTAGGCTTACAAATGATATTTTTCCAAAGCTCTAAAGGCATAGTACAAAGGTAGAAGAATTTTCTATAAAAAGATAACCTCGAATTTTCAGGTCGGGGTTTGGTATAAAAAGCTGTTATTTATTTATGCTAAAGCTTGAATTATATCATTTAAGATATCGTCTTTATGTTCTAACCCAACGCTAATGCGGATTAATCCAGGTGTTATGTTTACTGCTGCTCTTTCTGCATCAGAAAGTTTTGCATGAGTGGTGCTGGCAGGATGTGATGCAATACTTCTGGTATCGCCCAGATTCGCAGTCATTGACAACATTTTTAATTTGTTGAGAAATTTCTTTCCGGCATCTAAACCTCCTTTTAATTCAAAGCATACAATACCACCACCGTTTTGCATTTGTTTGATGGCAATGCTATGATGCGGATGACTAGCTAAAAAAGGATAGCGCAATGTTTGTATGGCCGGATGATTTTCTAATTGTTGAGCAATGTATAAAGCATTCGAAGCATGGCGTTCCATCCGTACATCCAAAGTTTCTAAACTTTTACTCAATACCCATGCATTAAATGGAGACAATGCCGGACCAGTGCTTCTGCAAAACAAATAAATATCCTTTACCAATTCTTTTTTCCCAACAACTACACCACCAAGTACACGACCCTGACCATCTAACCATTTAGTAGCAGAATGTACCACAAGATCAGCACCAAAATCAATTGGCTTTTGATTGACGGGAGTTGCAAAACAATTATCAACAATTAAAATGATCTTATTCTCTTTCGCTACTTTACCAATCATAACGAGGTCTAATATTTCAAGACCAGGGTTGGTAGGCGTTTCGAGGTAGATCAATTTAGTATTAGGGCGGATCGCTGCTATCCAATCTGCTTCTGTTGCATTTGCAGACACATATGAATATTCAATCCCAAACTTGGGGAGATATTTTGCAATCACAGTATGTGTGCTTCCAAAAATAGAATTACATGAAAGTAAATGATCGCCTTGTTTCAATAAAGCCATAAATGAGCCAGATACTGCACTCATGCCAGAGGCAGTGGCATAGCCAGCTTCAGCTCCTTCAAGCGCCACCATTTTATCTGTAAACTCTTGAACACTTGGATTGCTGAATCTACTGTAAATATTATCATCGCTTTCATCTGCAAAAGCGGCTCTCATTTCTTCTGCGTTATCGAAACAAAAACTACTGGTTAAAAACATAGGCGTACTATGTTCCATTTCATTGGTTCGTTCTGTTTGTATTCTAATAGCTTGTGTTTGTTGATGAGACATGCGATTATTTGTAATGATGTAAAAATTAATTAATTACTTCCGACTTCCATTCAATCGAAGCACCAGCTGCTCTTAGTGTTGCGGCTACAGAACAATATTTTTCAATAGAAAGTGCACAAGCTTTATTAGCCTTCTCGGGATCTACTGTACCCTTAAATTGAAAGGTTACATGAATAAATTTCCAAAGAGCAGGTTCTTTATCTTTTTCTCTTTCAGCTTCAATAATCATATTCACGCCTTGAACGTCTTGTCTTTGCTTTTTTAAGATAGAAACAATGTCAACGCCACTGCATCCACCTAAGCCCATCAAAAGGGTTTGCATGGGCCGAATACCAGCATTCTGTCCGCCAATCTCTTGCGCTGCATCCATTTGGAGCTTATTTCCACTGCTATCCTTTCCCTCAAAACCATAGTCGCCAATGGTTCTTGAGACTTCAATTCTGATCATTTTAAAGATTTATGCAAATGTAATTTATCCATACCCTTATTTTGTAGCTAATTTGGGAATTTAGATATGAATGTTTTTAAATATAAGAATGACTTTGTGCTGGAAAATGGGAAGAAACTTCCTGGTATTGAAATTGGCTATCATACCCATGGGGAGCTGAATACAGCGAAAGACAATGTGGTTTGGATTTGTCATGCACTCACTGCAAACTCTGATCCTACTGATTGGTGGAAGGGGTTGATTGGCTCAGGTTGTTTGATCAATCCTGAGAAATATTTCATTATTGCCAGCAATATTTTGGGTTCTTGCTACGGTTCAACAGGACCTTTGAGTATCAATCCTATCACTGGAGAACCTTATTATTCCAGTTTTCCATCTGTTACAATTAGAGATATGGTGGAAGCGAATATTTTGTTGCGCAAACACCTGAGGATCGAAAAAATACACTTAATGATGGGTGGCAGTATGGGTGGCTACCAGGCTTTGGAATGGTGTGTGATGGAAAACAATGTGATCGAAAAATTATTTTTAATTGCAACTTCCCCTTCAGAAAGTGCCTGGGGTGTAGCGGTACATACTGCGCAAAGATTAGCCATTGAAGCTGATGGAACCTGGCAGGACAGAAATGAAAATGCAGGAGCCAAGGGTTTAAAAGCAGCACGTGCCATCGGCATGTTAACTTATAGAAATTATAGTACGTTCCAAGAAAAACAAACTGATCCTGATCCTGAAAAGATCGACAATTTTAAAGCCTCCTCTTATTTAAATTATCAGGGTGATAAATTAGTGAATCGATTTAATGCATATAGCTATTGGTTATTGACAAAGGCAATGGATAGCCATCACTTAGGTCGTGGACGTGGTGGTGATTTGATCAAGGTTTTAGAATCGATAAAACAACCAACACTGATTATTGGAATTAAAAGTGATATTTTATGTCCATTGGATGAGCAACGATTCACTGCTGGGCATATGCCGAATGCAAAACTTGTTGAAATTGATTCTGCCTATGGACACGACGGGTTCATCATTG
>CAIJZG010000210.1 GCA_903825065.1 uncultured Bacteroidota bacterium | reverse complement strand
AACCACTTCGGAGTATGAATGACTTCCAGTGAACGTTTGACTTGTCCTTAAAAAGCCGTACTGTACCTCTCACTTTTTTTACTTTACCCTCAAATTTACAGTTCAATTGGTTCTGTTTATGGAGATTTTGGATAATTCTATTCTTCAATCTCTGTTGGGTTTGGCCTATAACCTCATTCGTCACAACTGCTCTAAGTTAGTTTAAGCTTATAAGATGACACGGTTGATTGTAATTATAGAATGAAGCTTGTGAGTGAGTAAGGGATAGACGGTATTTAGTATCTTCTGCTCAAAACATGATTACTACTCATTCTAATTCTCTTTCTGCCATTTTATACGTTAGAGTAAGCACAGAAGAACAGGCTATTCGAGGCGGTTCCTTAAAAACTCAGGAGGATACACTTCGACAATATTGCCATCTTCGAAACATAATGATCAAAAAAATATATGTCGAAGATCATTCAGCAAAAACATTCAATCGCCCTGAATGGAAAAAGTTAATGGCAGAAATACAAAACTCTAAGCCACCTTCGGAGTTGCTACTTTTTACACGATGGGATAGATTTAGCAGAAATACGGGTGACGCTTATTCAACCATTAAGGTTCTTCGGAACATAAGAGTGGATCCTCAAGCTATAGAACAGCCATTAGATCTATCGGTACCAGAAAATAAAATGATGCTGGCTTTTTATTTGGCAATTCCAGAAGTTGAAAATGATCGTCGTGGATTAAATACAAAAATGGGTATGCAACGGGCAAGAGAAACAGGTCGTGTTCTAGGACGTGCACCAATTGGGTATGTGAATTATTGTTATCCAAATGGTTTTAAAGGAATTGTTCTTAAATATCCTGAGGCCTCAATCATCGAACATTCATTTGCACGTTTAGCAAATTCAAAATGTAAAATCACAGATGCATATTCCGAGGTATTAAAAGAAGTACTCAAATGCAGTAGATCCAACATTATCACCAAAAAGGCAATCTTGCAAAAGGTTGCCTTTTTGCATTTCGTCTGAAACCCTTGTCTCTACTGCAACCTGCTGAAAAAAGCAATTGACTTTTGTGGTTCGAACTGCATCATTTTCTTTATCATACAACATTCCTTCCGGAAATAGCATGAACTGAAGTTTCTGTTTATCATAGAAATCCCCTGAAACCCAGATCTGCCTGATGTTCTGAGCAATCTCGAGCCCTTTTTCAACCGATTTTTTGAGGTTCGAACTCATATTCCCTTGTTGGCTGATTTCTTGGTTTAATATGTCAATTTCAGATTGGTATTTTTTTGAAAATTTTCCGAACTGTTCCCCTGAAATTTCATTGAGGACGAATCGTTCTTCTAATAGTTCAATTTGTTTTTTGAGTTCAGAAATGCGTTTTTTGTTGGTAGTCTCATCTACTTTTTTGCTCTCCAATTGTGCTGACAGTTTTTTGTAAAGGATATCAGCAAGTTTAGTTTGAAATTTTATATCGAATTCAAAATGGGACAAAACGTTGGAGAAGTGCTGATGTAATTTATTGGCATTGACATTCACTTTGCTTGCTACCCCTCTTGATTTGTAGTAGTGAATTTTCTTTTTCTTGTTGAAATACCCGGTGAAAGGACTTTCGGTTTGAATATCCTTCATGAATATTTTCAAAGGTAGTTCTTCCTGGTTTTTGACTTTTAGCACTCCGTGTATTGGATTTTCGTTGCCAATATTATTTGCCATCAGAAACGTTTTCTCATCAATGATTGGTGGGTGTTTACCAATATTTACTTCACCAGGCAATAAGGATGTTATAATGTAGCCGCAGTAAAATGGGTTTGCTAATACCCAAGCTATGTGACGCAAAGTTATTTTAAAACCTTTTGCAGTTAGTTTGTCAACAATTTGCTGGTTGGTCATTTTACCAGACGCTTTCCATTGAAATGCTTTCTTGATCAGCAAACCATCATCATTGATTGTATAGACGTGTTTGTCGGCAGTAGAATGTTTATTCTGGTTCGTATAGCCTATAGGGGTAGAATAGGGCCAATAACCTTTTCTAAGTATAGATTTAGTTCCTGAGACACTTTTGTCCTTGCGCATGTCATTATCCAACTTACTTAAAAGCATGTACAAGTTTTGTTGGAAATTGCCAGTAGGAGTAGAGGAGTCTACTTCTTGGGTAATCGCAACAATTTTTACACCTAATTTTTGGAGATTCTCCAAAAGGAATATCCCGTTTGCACCAGAGCGCGAAAAGCGATCATAACTGTAAACTAGGATACCTGCTACCGATTTATCTTTCTCGATATCCTTCAACATTCGCTGGAATTCCTTGCGTTCATCATTCTTGGCAGATTCGTAGGTTCCACCATATTTGTTTTTAATGACAAAGCTATTCTTTGTTGCAAACTCATTAATTCTCTCAAATTGCCAAACTAGGCTGTTGCCATTAACCATTTGGTCTTTGGAAGAAACACGGTCATAGGAATAGAAAATATTGCCCATTCTTTGACTGATAATGCTTGTGGCTTTTCCAAAATGTAGCTGCAATAACTCCTGAATACTTTCACTCTTCATTAGGTTCTGGTTTAAAAGGTGGTTTAAATAAAATGGATATGATGATATCTGAAAAGATATCAAGTTGTTCATTCTCCCATTTTTCCAATTCTGTATCAGCTGTTGTAATTGTTTTTAGATCATCTTTTTTTTCCTTTTGATTTTTTAAAATTGACATGTTACACCACTTAAAACCTTCGCTACTTTGAGTAGAGGAAAGCCGGTGTTTATAGTTGAGCCGCGTTAAGCGGAATCATTTATTTAATTAGCCCGTTTTTATTTTTAATAATTTTTGTCCGTTTTTTAAAACTTATATTATTTTCATCTCTAGTACTTAATGTGATTTCATCGTAGTTTCTTAGTCCAAGTATTCTTTTAATTTCTTTT
>CAIJZG010000209.1 GCA_903825065.1 uncultured Bacteroidota bacterium | reverse complement strand
TAACAATTTGGTATACTGAGACAAATACTTATAAAAAAGTAACAACATATTCAGTGGCTTTAATTAACTATATGAAAATATCCAATTGTAAGATTTTTGAATTGGATGAATACACTCGAAAATTAAAAGCAAAAAAAAAATAAATTAAATACTTATTAAAAAAAGCCATTTAATTTTAAATGGCTTTTTTTTAAACTAAACTGTCCTAACATGAAAACAATCCATCGTCGACAATTCCTGCAACAATCTACATTAGCAGTATCAACAGCTATGGTTGGAATGTCATTCATTGAAACGAAAAAAAAACCGTTGCTCAGTTTCTCTACGTTGGGATGTCCAGGTTGGACTTTTACACAGATTGTTGATTTTGCTGCTGCTAATAGTTACGATGGAATTGAAATGCGGGGAATTTTAAAACAATTAGATCTGCCTAAATGTGCAGAATTTAGTAATGCTATAAGTATAAAAAATACCCTGCAACAAATGGCAGATAAAAAATTACGATTTGTTGATCTTGGATCGTCTTGTACCTTGCATTTTTCTGATAAAGTGGAACGTCAAAAAAATATAGATGATGGGAAACGTTTTATAGATTTAGCTGTAGCCATAGATTGCCCCAATGTGCGTGTGTATCCTAATAATTTCATAAAAGGGCAGGAAAAAAATAAAACCATCCAGTTAATAGCAGAAGGCTTATTGGAATTAGCAGCGTATGCAAAGGGTACCTGTGTGCATGTGTTGATGGAAACTCATGGCGATCTTGTTTATATAGCTGATATCAAAACTATTATGGAAGCTTCTAAACACCCTCAGGTTGGATTGGTGTGGGATGCTGCAAATATGTATTTAGAAACCAAAGAATCGCCAGAGCTAGCTTATCAGGAATTGCAAACTTACATTCAGCACGCACATATTAAGGATGCTAAAAAAGAAAATGGTAAAATCGGATTCTACTTTTTAGGGGAAGGTAATATCCCAATTTTCTCCGCTATAGATGCATTATATTATGGCGGATATAAAGGTTATTACAGTTTCGAATGGGAGAAGCTGTGGCATCCGGAAATTGCTGAGCCCGAATTAGCTTTAGCTGATTATCCTAAAAAAATGAAACAACATTTTAGCAAATAAAAATCAAAAAGGAATTAGCTATTAAAAATTCAACTAATAATTTTATAGACGCCGCAATAACTTTCCTGGCAACATCATAACTGCTTTCAATATTCCAAATACGCCATCCACTGCTATACCCAAAATCCGTAAAGGAATGGAGAGTATCCAAATAAACGGATACAGAATCAAGGCTAGGATAGCAATTGGCCAACAAAGTATAAAAAGGATTATCCAGACTAAAAATGTAATCATAGAATAAGTTACATATTAGCTATAATCAAGGGAAGTGATTTTCTATGAACGGCAAGCCTCTTTTGTCAGTGGAATCTTTTAGAGCTGGCTGTACAATTAAAGCGAAATTTTATTTTGATGATGAATTACATTAAGTCTTTCTATAAAACCTACAGATTGTATTAATTAATATCATACCTGTTATTGCTCCAACAAAAGCAATTCCCATATCTTTCTGAGAATCCCAGATATCACCTTGGGTGCCCAAATAGGCATCACCCTCTGATGGGAAAAATATGTCTGCAACCATCCATTCTATTAACTCATACATGGCACTAAACGATAATGTTATTTCGCATGGAAGCGTCCAACAAACCCAATTTGGCCAGTCGAAATGATTTTTAAAATAATCACGCATCGGATAGGTCAATAAAAATCCAAAACTAAAATGCACAATTCGGTCATAATAATTCCGGTTAGTATGTAGCAGATCTTTTAACCAATAACCAAAAGGGTTTTCAGCATAAGTATATTCTGCACCGTAAATATGTAATAACAGATAAATAGTCATCATCGTATAGCTCAGATCACTAAATTTAAATTTTTTATGACTTACCCAAAGAGAAATGAGGAATAGTATGGTTAAAGTGTTTTCGGTAAACCAATTAGCGCGGTTTGGTGTAGAGAGGAAGGTTTTTACCCAGCAACATAAAAATAGTAATAATAAAATTTTTAATAGGCTATTATGTTTAAAAGCAATTCTATTGGGTGAAGATACAGTTGTATAAATCATTCCTCTGAATTATTTGATTGCTGTAAAATATAAAAAGTCTACCACCTTTTAATAATTTATACCCCCCGGTTTAAAATATCTTAGATGATAGACTCTTTTATATTGCAACTAGTGTTGCTTGCTCTATAGTATGGCAAGTTGTTTATTTTATATAAACAAAACAACTGCGAGAAGTCGCAGTTTTATTATGGAAGTATATGATTTTCATAGGCAAACCTGATTAGGTGTGCTAAACTCTTTACCTCAAACCTTTTATAAAGGGGGAGTATTCTTTTTTCTATTGCCGATTGTGTTACATTAAACTGATCTGCTATTTCTTTGTAGGAATAGCCTTTGCTTACTAATTCCAATGCTTCTTTTTCTTTAATGGATATGGCACAATACTGAAATAAGATCTTATTCAGTTCTTCTTCAAATTCCGCTTTATCAGGGCCATAGGCCGCATAGCGCATTACTTTGCCAAATTTTATACTACGATTAATTTGAGAGCGGCCTATGATTTCAGTGATCCTCCCATTTTCCGAGCTAAACACTCCAACCCTGGAAATCAACGGTACTTCAGTGCCGTTTTTATGTAATTTTTTTAGCTCGATCGTAAAACTATATTTTTCCAGGTCTTCGGTTTTGGATTGGATAAACATCAAAGCTTTATCATTCAATTCGTTCGAAAAAGCAGCAAATTCCTGAGTGGTAATACTTGTGATGGTAAGCATATTGATTTCATCATCATGATATCCTAACAATTCTTCCCAACCGTTAGCATAGATCATTTTTTGTAATTTAAATGAATAGATGTACACAGCTTCTTCTGGAAATTGGGGAATTGCACTTTTATATCTCAGAGCTTCTTCGCTGGCCAAATTGGCAGGGAGATTAGTGATATGAGCCTTTGAATATTCTCCATAAGTAAATTTAGAATTCATCAGAGGGTGATTTATATGGTAAAATAACTGAAAATTAATTAAATAAGAATTTTATGTAGAGTGCACAGTCTGCTTTAATCGGTCCTGCCATCTTAAATTCCTATTTCAGAAACTCCGAATCTTTAATTAGCGAAATAGTTATTGATTATACGGAATGAAGCTTCAAATTAACTGCTCAATTTATTGCTTAGTGTATACCGTTTCTTTAGTAGATAAAAATAATTCGCAAAGTTTGGCAGTGTTTTCTTTCATCATTTCTTCTATATCCTTTTTATTGGATTCATATCCTGGTCCTCTTGCAAGCAGGGCACTTAATACTTCCCTGCTAGAATGAGGTCTGCTAACCTGTATGGTTTTGTCAATCCATTCATTGTTTTGATAAATGCTAGCTTCAGTTTCAAAAAAAACTGAGTAATAGGCAATTTTTTCGGTGCCTCCACTGCTGGTTTTAGTTTTTTCTACTCTGTCTTGGTTAAAGCCGGCATCATAAGATTTTAATTGTACAATTATACGTGCATTATACTGCTGTAATAATGCTGCAATGGCGTTTTCGTTATGATTAAGCAACTGCTGATAGGTTTCCTCAGAAATGCTGTCAGCTATTACGGCTTTTATGGGTAATAACTGTCCTATTTGATGCTGTAATGATGTCAAATAATTTTTAGCTATTTCTGAAACTACTTTTTCGCGTTTTTTGGTAATAACAAGCCCGGGAGTGTGTGAATTAGCAGTTTCAATCAATAATATAGATTTGGTAGAATCTTTAATGGAAATCTCAGGAGGAACTGTTTTATAACTAATCAAAAGTGGCTTACAACCTAAAAATACTATAAAGGTTACTAATGCCAACAAATGTTTTATGTTAATCATATTGATCAATTTGAAGAAATTATTTAATTCAAGATGAAGAATTGCGGCCAGGAAAGCTACAGATGTAATTACAATAGCTGCCAGCCAACCTGAGAAACAAAATAAGATCCAAAGTTTTGAATTGATGAATTTTTTTTAAAAATAATGATACTGTATGTATCCGCTTAACAATCCACCTACTACAATTAGTAACAAAATAATTGGTTCTGATTTCATTTTTAATAAAGTAACTAAAATTAAAATAAGCACTACTCCTGCAATAAAACCAAGGGTAGTAGAAACTGTCCATTTTGGAACCGAAAAAGTGAATTGCGTTTCCATAAAATAAGTGTTTCACATAAAGTATAAAACAAACTCAAAAAGTCATATTAAATTCAATCAATTATTTTTATATTTTTTCCATCCAATATAGTCAGATATGGAACTAATAACTAACATAACAAACAGGAAATAACTTAAAAATCTTGATTTGGTATTCCATAGCAACAATGTACCTATACCCCAACCAATAAAGGCGCAGCACTTAACAATGACTATAATTCTAATATTTCTTTTGGTGTAATATTTCATAAAGTGATCTAGGAAAATAATGATCGTAAGTTATGGAATATATTTTACATATAATATTGAAATTATGCTATATTTAGTACAGCAAAATAGGCATCATGAGAAAAGTAATTTTATTTCTATTGTTTCTTGTTGCTTTCAAAGCTTCTAAGGTTCAGGGAAAATAAAATTATCATTCTGCTACTTACTCAATAGAAAGTCTTTCAAAAAAGAATAAATTAATAATATGAATTGGTATTATTGGATACAAGCAAACAGATCAAAAGTGTATGGAACTATAATCGTATTAACAATACCCATTTTTCTTTTCTCTAAATCTGAATTATTTAAATACTTCTGTTTGGGATTATCATCTGTTGGTGTTCTATATTTTATCGGGCTAGGTATTCAACATTTACAAAACAGAAAATAATAGTTCTAAAATGTATCGTTAATAAATTAGTATGACTGAAATACAGAAAAAGATGTTTGCAGAAATGCAAGACAAAACAATTTTCAACAAAGCTTTACAATATGGTTCAGAATATATTGATGCCTCTTTAGACCGAAATATCTATCCAACTGAAATAGCTTTAGAAGATTTAAATTATTTTGATGAAGTAATGCCAATAGAATCATCTAATGCTTTAGATGTAATTGAAGGTTTAAATAAATATGGTTCACCAGCAACAGTTTCTCAAATTGGCGGAAGATATTTTGGATTTGTAAATGGAAGTGTTGTACCTGCAGGATTAGCTGCAAAATTAATAGGTACTTTTTGGGATCAGAATACAGCAATGTATGTAATATCTCCTATTGCAGCTAAACTGGAAAATGTAGTTGAGCAATGGTTAAAATCAATTTTCAATCTTCCTCCTCAAACAGTTGCTGGTTTTGTAAGTGGAACATCAACAGCAAATTTATGTGGACTAGCCTCGGCAAGATTTAGATTACTTAAAAATCAAGGTTGGGATATCAACCAAAAAGGATTTTTAAATGCACCACCTATCAGAATAATTGCAGGAAAAGACGCTCACTCATCGGTAATTAAGACAATTGGACTCTTAGGTTTTGGGTGCGACAATATCCAGTTCATAGACACTGATGAACAAGGAAGAATAAAAACAGAATTAATACCTGAATTGGATAATACAACTTTATTGATTTTAGCAGCCGGTAATGTAAACAGTGGCTCATTCGATAACTTTTCAGAAATATGCAAAAAGGCTAAAGAGGCAGGCGCTTGGGTGCATATTGATGGTGCATTTGGACTTTGGGCTGCAGCTGTAAAAGAACTTTCTCATTTAACTAATGGGATGGAGGACGCTAACTCATGGGCTGTTGATGGGCATAAAACCCTAAATACTCCTTCTGACTGTGGTATAGTAATGTGTAATGATAAAGATGCTATTACGAGCGCATTACATACTTCAGGTGGTTACTTAATATTAAGTGACGACAGAGATGGAATGTTTTACACTCCTGAAATGTCAAGGCGTGCAAGAATCATAGAACTTTGGGCAACATTAAAATATTTGGGCACTTCAGGAATAGACCAAATGGTTTTAGGGTTACACTTAAGGGCGAAGCAATTTGCATCAGAACTTTCAGCTATTGAAGGTTTTACAATATTAAATGATGTAGTTTTTAATCAGGTTATTGTTTGTTGCGCAACTGATGATATCACAAACGAGGTAATTCAATTAATCCAAAAGGAAAGAGTATGTTGGGTAGGTGGTTCAACATGGAAAGATAAAAAAGTGATTCGAATAAGTGTATGTTCCTGGGCTACTACAGAACAAGATGTTTTACGATCTGTTCAATCCTTTAAATCAGCTTTATTAAAATTCAAAAATTAAAAATTAGAATTTATAGTTTTATACGGCTTCTTATAACACATAATTACTTAAGCCACTTGCTATGTTTTGGCGACTGTACTTAACTTCATCTTACAGACTTAGAATTGTATGACAATAGAACAACTTACGAGCGAGTTTGAATTGGCAAGGCCTCAGCTGAAATCTTATATTTTAAGAATTACAGCAAGTATTGAAGATGCCGAAGATATTGTTCAAGACAGTTTTATTAAAGCCTCACAAAACATCTATACATTTCAACATAAATCTTCAGTAAAGACATGGATTTTTACCATTGCTTCAAATTTGGCAAAAGACAATTTAAGAGCTAAAAAAAGATGGACCGAAAATGTAAACGATATCTGCAAATCTGAGGCATTAGCTAATCCAAATTACTTTTCCGAATTAGTACATATCCAAGAGTCATCACTACATGGACAATTTGAAATAAAGGAACATATTTCTTTTTGCCTGACATGCATTTCAAAATCATTACCACTTGAACAACAATTATGTATGCTGTTAAAGGAGGTTTATGAATTTAAAGTATTGGAAATTACTCAAATTCTTGACACAAGTGAAGCAATGGTAAAATACTATCTCCATACGAGCAGAGCTAAAATGATCAGCATCTTTGACGGACGTTGTGCATTAATAAATAAAGAAGGTGTTTGCCATCAATGTTCTGAACTCAATGGAATTTTTAATCCAAAGCAAAACTTTGAAGTAGAAAAAAATAAAATTGAAATGGCAAAACTGGCGCATAAAGGTGACAAAGAGCATCTATTAAATTTACGCCTTCAAATATTAAGAGACATTGACCCTTTTTCTTCAAATGGATCAGAACTACAACTACACCATTTAGAATTCAATAAAAAAATAATGGAAAACTATTCTGGAAAAAATGAAGAATAGCCTATCGTTTTATTAAGCTCAAGCGTCAAAAGCTATACAAACAAAAACTATTAGCAATGACGAATTTGGAATCCAACTGCAAAGGCATAACGATCCAAAAGACTATTAGCAGAGAAACTGCTATCAGCATGAACATTCAGGCAGACAATAGTATGATCAATGGGCTAACAAATTTCTCCCTGTCTGAGAAAATTGGGGGACCAATCTGTAACGCAGTATAATTTGCATTATTGCAAAATCAAAATAGCATACAACAGGTAATATCACAAAAACAAGAATTATTTCAATTAGTAGGTTCATCAACTTATATTTTCACCTTAAAGAGAATTCCAATGAAGCATACATCAAAACTTAAAGCACTTAAAATTTTTCTAACTATTTATGGCATTATTTCTATAATGCTTTTCGGTACTTTATTTTTTCTTACTTCAATTGATGCTCCCATCATACAGAAAGGAGGAATATTAAGGTTTTTAAGGTGGGATATACTTTCTAAACATGTAGAACTGATGATTGAAATCGTTTATCTGGTATGGGGAATTTTTATGCTTATTGCTGCAAGTAATCCATTATCTAATCTTTCTTTTCTTAAGTTCACACTTTGGGCAAATCTTGCACACGGAATACTAATGATTCCTCAGGCAATAATGGTTGGAATGATGTATAAAATGTACACTGATATTGCTTATTGTTTATTCTTAGCTATCGGGCTTTGGATTTTGACTCCCAGCGGAGAAGAGAAAATAGAGCAAAAAATAGCTTAGAATGACGAATCGAAATACATTTGGATTAATTGTAATAATTATGATGCTTATTATTGACCTGCTCATTTATCAATATCAAAAAGCAAATACAGCCACAGGCATGATACCCTGTTATATTCCTAGTAATAAGATTCCTCAGAAAGGTATAGCTGATACAATAAAATATATTCAACCTTAAAAGATTAATCATCATGAAATATAAAATCGGAACGAAAGAAAAACCATTGGTATTAAAAACACCACCCTTATCAAGTGATTACACCATGCATGTTGACCAAAAAGAGGGGAAAGAAGTTTTGGTTTGTACGGTTGGTAAAACAGTTTTGCATTATAATATTGACTGTTTAGATGATTTGCATAAAATGCTAAAAAAACACGGTGATTGGATGGAACTTGGAAGTACAGATGAGCAAAAACCTGCCAAAGATGGAACAGTTGAAGCATGGGGTCGTTCTGAAAAAAATCCAGTTGGAGGTTGGTACGGTCTTAAAAAAGGACTTCGTGGACGATTTGGAATGTATATACCCCCTCTCATGGAAGCACTCGGACTCGCAGAACTAACACATGATCCAAAAGGTAACCGGATGAAAGCGCTATAGCACCCAATGCTACATAAATATCAAAAACTGAATTATTGCATTCTACCTCCTCAAAACAAAACAACTCTTTATTATCAAGTGGACTATTTGAAACAGTTACCAAGTAAAACTTCCTATATCGATATTTAAAGATTCGTATATGGTGGGAGATTTGAGTATTTAGATGTATTTAGAATTATCATAACTTAGTTTTTATTGAATTTAAAAAGATGACGTATCCATTTCTATTACTAATATATATTTTAATTTTTATGGCTCCTGGCGTTTATGTTGGCAGGATAGGGAGTAAAAGAGAAATAGGATTTCTACTACCATTTATTGGCTCTATAATTTCATCTATAATTGGGTTCTATTATATAGGTTTCCCAATCATTTTCAAAGGCACTTTTTCTGATACTATGAGTTTATGTATATTAGTTATATCGGCAATTGGCGGTCCACTTATTACTCTCGCTCTTACATTATTATCGGAAAGAAAGTAAAGAGATTTCTGAAATTATCACATGCTAAGATATTAAAAGCTATAAAATTCGTATAATTTCCCGTTATGAAAAAGGAAACCTTTGGTAAACATTATAGTATCGTGTGGAAACGCATTTAATAAAGCATAGTTTATAAGTAGGGTTGTGGAGTTATATATTCTTCATTATTTGAATTATTCACACAACTACCAAATAAAATTGGAATATTCGTTTCAATGATTATTAATTCAGATTAAACTAATGCTTAAAAGTATTTAATTGGATTATATATCAATAAACAACCAAATCTTCAAGGTTATACAGGGTATCTCTTACTCCTAAGAAATGAAATACCTGACTAAATTAGACTGAAAACAAAAGCTCAAGATTAGATTTGTTGTAAGAATTCTTTTTGAATTTAATCGGTACAAATAGACTTATAAAACGTTCAATATGAAATGATATTAGAAAATCAACCTATCTTCTTAACGATTAATGTTTGATTTACACTAACAAAGGTTTGTGCTAAGCGAAATATTTTCTTCTTAAAATTCAAATTACTAGTAAAGATATTAGTTAATGAATCTTGTAAGGATTCATTTTTATGTGAGAGGATCTGGAAATTATTTTGTACCAAAAGATTACCAAGATTTTTTTTATTAAAAATAACAGTATGTTCTAATCCATCAACAATTTTTGGGACCTGGAAGCTGGCAAAATTTAAAAACCTATAAAGTTGATAAGCAGGGGCATTTATATTAGGGGTGCCTATTATTAAAAGTCCATCTGGTTTGAGAATTCTTTTTAACTCAAGCAAATAACTAACTGGGTCAATCAGGTGTTCAATTACATGATAAATATTAACTACATCAAAATATTCATCTGGATAATTGGCTGCTAGTAAGTCTCCATTAAAAAGTGTAGCCGATGGTATATAAGGCTTTATAAATTCGATGCAATCAGCATCATACTCTGTGCCATATACATCGAATCCCAAAAGATGAAAAGTAAAAAGGTCTTCACCCAATCCAAAACCAACATCTAAAAATCGCCCTTCGTTTTTGTATTGAAGGATATCCTCTTTTTTGGAAGTAATTGTTTGAATATTTAATTCAGAAATTTCTTTTATTTTTTCTTTTATACGAAGTTTATAATTCAGTGCCCCAAAATTGCCTTTGTCATAATAATTGGTATAAAAATGTTGTAACTCCTGATAACTAGCAACAGGATTAGCAAAAACAATGCCACAGCTTTTACATTTTGATCTAGAAATGTGTGGAAAATTCAATTGCCACTTCATAGAATAAGGCTCAATCAAATCCATTTTACAAATTGGGCAAATATTAAGTAGGTTCATACAAGATTTGTTTGCAACAAGAATTTAATTAATAAACAAAATTAACAGGCATTTTAATCGCCCATTAAAAGATTGATAATAGTTTGCAATATAATTTGACAATTAAGCCCCAAAATCCAGATGTAAGATAGGTCAAAATCAACCCTTTTGGTATTTTTTGAACAGACTCAGAATTATTTGAAACAACTCTCAGGCAACTATTCAGATAACGCCATCGAAAACATCAGAGATGTGGTTGAGATAGGAATATTTTAAGGTACTTTAAGACGAAGATTATTATAGTTAAGTGCAAGTCAAATTATTTTTTTAAGGATTATAAATAGTACCACTAGTGTCCGGTAAAAATAGTTATTAGTTCTTTGAAAGTCTTGGTATATATGTGTTACATAGGAAAATAGGTCGGTGACGATTTGAAATGGGTCATTTCATAACTTACTGTAAATCAGTTTGTTTATGAATCAAGGCAAATATGTTTTTTCCCAAATTGTCACTTTTCTTCCTGCACGTATTTTTGATCGTTGTGTTAACTCCTTCCAAGGAGATAAATGGATTAAACATTTTACTTGTTGGAACCAGTTGATGTGCATGATATTTGGACAATTAAGTAATCGTGATAGCCTTCGAGACTTACTTGTTTGTCTAACAGCACATAAAACAAAGCACTATCATTTAGGGTTTGGAAAAAACATTTCAAGATCCAATCTAGCAGAAGCAAACGAAAAAAGAGATTGCCAAATTTTTGAAATGTTTGCATATGAACTAATTGCAGAAGCTCAAAAAGTATGTGTCTCTAATGTTGATTTTGATAAATCAATTACTGGTAATGTGTATGCTTTTGATTCTACCACCATCGACCTTTGTTTAAATGTGTTTTGGTGGGCATCTTTTAGAAGAGCAAAAGGAGCTATTAAATTGCACACGTTATTAGATGTTAGGACTGCCATTCCAGTTTTCATGCATATTACTCCAGCTAGTGTTCATGATGTTAATGGATTAGATTTTATTACTTACGAACCAGGTGGTTATTATATCATGGACCGCGGCTACATTGACTATGATCGTATGGCAACTATTGATAAGCATGATTCGTTTTTTGTAATAAGATCAAAAGCTAATCTCTCATTTGTCAGAATATCCGCAGAGAAACCAGATAAGAAAAAAGGTATTCTTTGTGACCAGCAGATAAAATTAAAAGGAGCAGCCTCTATTGAGAAATATGAAAAAATATTAAGGCGCGTAAAGTTTTATGATTCGGAGCAAAAGAGATCTTTTGTTTTTCTATCAAACAACTTGACTTTACCAGCAACTGAAATTGCGCTGCTTTATAAAAACAGATGGAAGATTGAATTATTTTTTAAATGGATTAAGCAACACCTAAAAATAAAATCATTTTGGGGTGTTTCTGAAAACGCTGTAAAAACTCAAATCTATATCGCAATCATTGCTTATACTTTAGTAGCAATCATCAAAGCAAAATTAAAATTGAAACAATCACCTTATGAAATACTTCAAATTATGAGCGTATCTCTGTTAGATAAAACTCGATTACTAAGCCTTTTTGAAAACCCTTTATACCAAGATGTCAAAGATCAAAACCATATTCAATTGAAAATCAACCTAATTTAACCGGACATTAGTGATGCTTTTTTTAAATTTTGATTTTTTATTCTACTTTCTTCACCTCACCAGAACCCGCTACTTTTTGTTTCACATTCGGGCTTCCCTTATAATATACCGAACCTGATCCCGCTATATTTA
>CAIJZG010000208.1 GCA_903825065.1 uncultured Bacteroidota bacterium | reverse complement strand
TTTTACATTACAACTTTAAATCTTTAATTATTGCGTATTGCTACATTTTATGAGAACAATTTTATTTATTTTTTAAGCTTTGAAAATTATCAAAAATATATAACAAAAAAATAATTATATAACTGTCTCGATTTTTAAGCAAGGAATTTATAGGACAGAATGTTGCTCCAGGAAATATTAGTGGTTCTATCAAAGGAACTATGCAGCAGGTTTTGATTTCCATTTGCAAGCTGGTTCTCCTGCAATTGGTAAAGGATATACAAGCTTTAGTCCTATAGCATCAGTTCCACAAGGTGGTTACTTCGGAGCAAACATCACAGCTCCAGGTGCTGACATAGGTGCTTATCAAAGCAATGGTTCAGGTAACGCACACTAATTATTATAATAAATTATACTGCCCCAAAAAGTTAGAAACTTATGGGGGCAGTATAATTTTTGATGCTTTAATTAATTTTTGAATACGAATTATTCAATTTACTATTTAAGCTTTACTGAATTGAAATTCACATTAATCAATTTGGCCACTTTGTGTATGAGTTCTTTTTGATATACCTGTTCACTAATAGATACTTCACCTAAATGATCTACACCTGCGCCAATCATGGCATACCAAATTTGATGCGAATCATTTATTCTGGTACCGTGCGATGTCCATTGCATTTTATTCAAATCACCTCTACCATGGTCTGTTGTTATTAATATCACAGTTTTGCCTTTATAATCAGGGTCTGTATTAGTAAAATCATATATTTCTTTTAAAAGAGCATCAAACCTATTTACCGCTTTTAAATATTCCGGATAATTTCCGGCATGTGCAAGCTCATCCGTCTCACCCATTGAAACATACAGAGCATTAGGTTTTTTAGTTTTTAAGTAATGCATGGTTTGATATTTTGTAAAAACATCTAATGTTTCATCCTTTCCAAAAGGTTGATAGGTTTCGGACATGATACTTGAAAGAAATTTCATTTGTGGATCTTTCAGTAAACTACTATCCATTTGATTTCCATTACTGACAGGGAAGCCCGCTCTTTTCTCATTTAAAATCCGCTTAAAAGCATCCCATGCACCAAAAGCAGCAACTTTATTTTTATAAAAGGGCAAAGTATTTAAATACTCAAAAAAGTTGGTGTTAGGATTTGCTTTGTAATCATTGGAATTAATAGCAGTATCAACCTGACCAGTTAAAATTTCACTATAGCCAGGATAAGAAAACCAGTAAGGGTTTGAATTATCAACTTTACTACCTTTTGTTCTGTTACCATGAATCTCACCTTTTTCTGAAATGATTGACCAGAAGAAAGGCATTAATTTTTTTCTACTATCCTCATTAGTTAATCCTCCAAATTTTGAAGCTGTTTCAACACTATCGCCGTGTTGAAAAGGTTTATATTTCAAAATAGAGGTATCTAACCCTTTAAAAACTTCTTCCCAACGTAAACCATCTGTTGTAATTACAATTACTTTTTTATTCTGAGAAGCCGATTGCCCAAAACCATTACTTAACATGATAGCTAGAAATCCAAATAAAATAAAATGCTTACCCATAATTTAGTTTTTGCGCAATTTATACTCAAATGACAGCGCTTTGATTACTTATTGTATTACTTTAAAATTAATCTTTAAAAAAGAGGATTCTTAAATTTCATTTAGAGATAATTTTTTTTAGAGAATTTAGCAAACTGCTCAGCAGGAATTTCGATGAATACAAACCGTTCTTCATGATGCTTTATCTTCTTTTTTTAGTTCTGATTGTTTTTTATAAGCATTTCTATTTGCATTGACTGAATTGTTTAATTTACAAAGAAAGATTTCTTTGTATACATTGAAAAGAGTAAATTGATTTATGAATAAGAGTTGAATCAAAAGTGGAAATAGGAATATGGCGAAAGAAAAGGAACTAGCTTATTTGATGTATCTGAATTTGTAGAAATTGGCCTTGGGAAATTAAAATCACTAAGATTTTTTTCGAGTAAAAAATAAAATTTTATGGAAAATAAAAGACGCGATTTTTTAAGGATGGCAAGTATGGGCTTGATTGGTGCTAGTATGCCTAAACATACTAATCTGTTTTTTTAATCTGCGATATATCCCGCCAAGCTTTCTGTTCAATTGTATACGGTAAGAAACGAATTGGTTAAAGATCTACAGGGCACATTAAAAAAATTGTCAAATATTGGATTCAAATACATTGAAACAGCTTTTTGGCCAGATGGTGTTTCTATTAAAAAAGCCAGCCAATACATTAAGGATGCTGGATTATCAGTTTCCTCTTCCCATGTTGAAATTCCTATAGGTGCTCAAAAGCAAGTTATGTTGGATACTGCCAATGCTTTTAGTACAACTAAAATGATTTGGCATGGTTGGCCCGAAGACAAGCGTTATAGTAGCTTAGAAGGAACAAAAGAACTGGTATCGATATACAATGAAGCTTCTAAATTTGCTAAAGGAAACGGATTGCAATTTGGTCTTCACAATCATTGGTGGGAATACAGAAATAAAGTGGGTGGCAAATTGGTTTATGAAATTTTACTCGAGGAATTAGACAAAGATATTTTTCTAGAAATGGATACTTATTGGGTAAAAGTAGCTGGACATAACCCGGCATCCATTATTACTAAGTTAGGAAGCCGTGCGAAATATTTACATATTAAAGATGGTCCAGCTTTATACAACGACAAATTAGCCATCGACAATCCAGATCCTATGACCGCAGTGGGGAAAGGCACACAGAACTTTCCTGCCATTATTAAAGCTGCTAATGGATATCCAGAATTTTTAGTTATCGAAATGGATAAAACAGCTTCGGATGTCTTTGAAGCACTTAAAGAAAGTTTCGATTATATGATTAATAATAAATTAGCTATCATTGGTTAAGCGCAATTTATTTTTTCTTCTCCTAAATAATTATTTTTTCATAATGAACAACATCAAAACATTGTGATTTAAAATATAAATTTTAATTTTCTCATAAATCTATTTTTAGAACTTAATTTTAAATTATGCCAATCGATAATAAGTATTTTGATGCCATTGTAATTGGTTCTGGAATTAGTGGGGGATGGGCTGCAAAAGAATTGTGCGAAAAAGGGTTGAAAACTCTATTGTTAGAAAGAGGAAAAGATGTTGTTCACCTTAAGGATTATCCAACGGCTACCAAGAATCCATGGGACTTCACACATAGAGGTGGCAAAACAATTGCCTTAACAAAAAATAATCCAGTGATAAGCAGGTGCTATGCTTATAATGAAACTTCTGAACATTTTTTTGTAAAAGATACAGAGCATCCATATGTACAGGAAAAGCCTTATGATTGGATCAGAGGTTACCAGGTAGGAGGAAAGTCTTTATTATGGGCAAGACAAACACAGCGATGGAGTAAATACGACTTTGAAGGACCTGCGCGAGACGGGTTTGGAGATTGGCCCATCCGATATAATGATATTACTCCCTGGTATACACACGTAGAAATCTTTGCAGGAATTAGCGGAAATTATGATAAGCTTGATACTCTTCCAGATGGTTCTTTTTTACCTGCATGGCAAATGAATAGTGTAGAAAAGGAAATGCAATCTGACATCATGAAAAAATTTACTAATCGAAACGTGATTCAGGGAAGGTGTGCGCACTTAACAGTTCCTCAGCCCATTCACTTAGAACAAGGGAGGCAACAATGCCAAGCTCGATCTTTATGTGAAAGAGGTTGTCCCTTTGGTGGTTACTTTAGTTCTAATGCTTCTACTTTGCCATGGGCAAAAAAGACTGGTAATTTAACGCTAAAGACCGACTCTGTTGTTCATTCAATTATTTATGATGAAGCCAAACAAAAAGCCACTGGTGTTCGCGTAGTTGATCGGATTAATAAAACAACAACGGAGTATTTTGCCAAAATAATCTTTGTAAATGCCTCAACTTTAAATACCAATTTAATTTTATTGAATTCAACCTCTAAGCGATTCCCCAATGGATTAGGAAATGACAATGGCTTATTGGGAAAATATATTGCTTTTCATAATTATCGCGGAAATTTATCAGCAACAATAGATGGAAATTTGGATAGCTATTATTATGGACGTCGACCTACGCAACCTATGATGCCCAATTTTAGAAATGTGCATAAACAAGAAACAGATTTTCAGAGAGGATATATGGTATTCTTTGGTGCTGGGAGAAGTGTTGCACCTGCTGAAGGAATAGGAGCTGATTTTAAGGAGCAATCCACAGAATTAGGGGGATGGCAAGTATCAATGATGATGCAGGGAGAAACTGTTCCTAAAGAATCAAATCATGTCCGATTAAGTCCTGATCAAAAAGATGAATGGGGTATTCCTCAATTAATTACTTCTGTTGGTTACGATGAAAATGATGAAAGATTATTAAAAGATTTTTTACAGGTTGGTACGGAAATGTTAGATGCCGCAGGCTGTAAAAATATCAGATCATGGGATACTAAGCAGGCACCAGGTTTAGATATTCATGAAATGGGTGGAGTAAGGATGGGTAAGGATCCGAAAACGTCTTTATTAAACGAATGGAATCAATTGCATCATTGTAAAAATGTTTTTGTGACCGATGGTGCATGTATGGCAAGTACTAGTACACAAAACCCATCTCTAACGTATATGGCTCTTACCGCCCGGGCTGCAAACTATGCTGTGGAGGCTTTAAAAAAACAAGAATTATAATTTAAAGACATTTTAAGAATATGACAAATACAAGAAGAAACTTTGTTAAAAATACAACCGCTGTATTAGGAGCTTTAAGCTTACCTAATTTATTACAGGCATCTGCAAAAGAAAATAAAGAGAAAAAAAAAATTGTATGCTTAGGTGGCCATCCGGATGATCCGGAAAGTGGATGTGGTGGAACACTTGCTAAATTAAGAAAGGCCGGACATGAAGTAACTATCATTTATTTAACAACAGGGGAGGCTGGCATACCGGGTACTTCACATGAAAAAGCTGCAGGTATTAGAAAAAATGAAGCTATTAAGGCCTGTGAAATTTTAGATACCAAATATATTTTTGCTGGTCAAATTGATGGGGATAGTATCATGAATAATGAATGGTTGGAAAAGATTAAAACAATCATTGCGAATGAACATCCTGATATTGTTTTTACTCACTGGCCATTGGATGTTCATAAAGATCATCAGGTAGCAAGCTTATTAGCCATTCAAAGTTGGACAAGACTCGGTAAAAAATTTCAATTATATTTTTTTGAAGTCTGCACTGGTGAACAAACCTTTATATTCCATCCTACAGATTATGTTGATATTACTGAAACACAGCAACAAAAAAGAGATGCAGTGTATTGTCATGTAAGTCAGGATCCTCCCGGAATTTACCAATGTGGACATGCTGCTATGGAAGATTTTAGGGGTAGGGAAATGGGTGTAAAAGCAGCAGAAGCTTTTGTAAGAATGAATGGGAAACTATTTTTATTTAATTAGTTGAGATTGTTATTACTTTTTAATTTTAGATTAATGCAGATTTTGCCATAAAAAAATACCATGAAAAAATTAGTTCCCGTTTGTTTTGCGTTTTTATTGATAGCTACCTCTACTATTCTTGCACAATCATCCCATACTCTAGAAAAAAAAATACCTCGAATAGCAATTTTAGGGCTTGCGATTGAGTCAAGCACTTTTTCACCAGCACTAACTAATGAGGAAGACTTTCATGCTAATCAAGGAGAATCCATTTTTCAATTTTATCCTTTTTTAAATAAAGATTCACTTTTAAGAAAACAAGCTAAATGGATTCCATTATTATATGGACATGCACTTCCTGGTGGTGTTGTAACAAAAGAAGCGTATACGTCTTTAGTTTCAAAATCAATTTTATTACTTAAAAAAAATGCTCCCTATGATGGTATCTTTTTCGATATTCATGGAGCAATGAGTGTTCAGGGAATGGAAGATCCTGAAGCAGACTTTATAAAAAAAATACGTACAGTAGTAGGGAGTAATGTTTTAATATCTACCTCCATGGATCTACATGGAAATGTATCATTGGATTTAGCAAAGAATACTGATTTTATTACTTGTTATAGAATGGCTCCACACGAAGATGAATTGGATACTAAAAGAAGGGCTGTTTCAAATCTGTTAACAAGATTAGCGAATGGGAAAGGAAAACCTGCTTATAAAGCATGGGTAGGAGTGCCCATACTTTTACCAGGCGAGAAAACGAGCACTCGCATTGAACCAGGTAAAAGTTTGTATGCGCAATTAGTGCCAGCAACTAATCAGGAAGGAATTATCGATGCAGCTATTTGGATAGGATATGCATGGGCAGATGCGCCACGTAATCATGCAGCTGTAGTAGTTACAGGAGATGACAAACAAAAAGTAACAGCAACTGCAGAAGCACTTGCCAAAAGTTTTTGGAAAGTGCGAAATGATTTTGTTTTTGTAGCTCCAACAGCAACATTAGATGAAAGCTTAAATTTTGCAATTGCCAGTAAAAAGCATCCTTATTTAATTAGCGATATGGGTGATAATCCTACTGCTGGTGGAGCTGGTGATGTTACTTGGACCTTGAAAAAGATTTTGGAAAGAAATGAATTTAAAAATTCAGATGGCCCCTCACTAATATATGCCTCGATACCCGGACCAATACTTATTAAAGAAGCGCTAAAAGTAGGTATTGGTGGAAAAGTAAATGCATTTGTTGGAGCTGCAATTGATAATAGATATGCTCCTCCCATCCGATTAAATGGAATTGTTGAATCTATTCATCATGGGGATATTAATGCAGAAGAAGAAGTAGTGGTAAAAGTGGGATCTGTTCATATTATAGTAACTAAAAAAAGAAAACCTTACCATCTTGAATCTGATTTTACTCGATTGAATTTAAATCCCAGGAAATCTTCCATTGTTGTTGTTAAAATTGGATATCTGGTACCAGAATTATACAACTTAAGGGCAGATTGGATTATGGCTACCACACCTGGAGGTGTGGATCAAGATTTGAAAAGGTTGATTTATAAAAGAATTCAAAGACCCATGTTTCCTCTGGATAAATTCTCTCAAGAACCTAGCTTGAAGGCAATATTATATTAGCGTAAAACCACAATAAATTGAAAATAGTAAAACTGATTTCTTCATAATTTCATTATGATATTTGATTCTTATTTCTTCTTCCCACTAAACAATCCGATTAGTAATCCCAAAAAGGCTCCCGCCAATTTTCTTTCAAGTCCTGTCTTGGTAGTAGGGATGCCAGTTTCTTGAGCAAACTTTTGTTTAGTACTGGTTACTCCAAGAGAGTGTCCATGAGAAAGAGAAGCCATATTTAGACATAGTAGTTGTTTATTTTAATATAATCATTTCAGGTTGGAGAACTGCCATAAACCCTTACTTCAGATCTGAATTTGTAAGTAGTAACCCTACCTAAAAAATACCCTGTCTCGATAAATTTAATATCACTATACACACCATAACATCTATATCAACCTTCATAAAGGGTTATTTCGAAAGAGATTCTTGTCCAATTTTTGATTCATTCCATTTAAAATTATATTAAGATAAGAAGCTTCTATTGCACTTTATTTTGTTGATTCATGAGAAATTAAAATAGTGTATTTATTTCAAATTGAAAGCTAAATAACTGTATGACGAATTACAATTCTTAAATGACGAATTACATCAACATGGTGATATTCATTTATTTTTTACTTACTATTGGAAAGTATTAAAAAATATTAGGGTAAATGAATTTAAATAAAATACGATTATTAAAAGAAGCGGTTATTACATTTTTGATTTGTATAAGTTTAATTAGTTATGTGCAAGCTCAAAGATTATCTGATTTTATTTTTGAATCTTATTCTGTAAAAGATGGATTATCTCAAAGTTCATCTAGAGTCATTTATCAAGATAAATTAGGCTATATATGGGTTGGAACCGAATCTGGACTCAATAGATTTGATGGCTATGAATTTAAGCAATATAATCATGATATTAAAAATAACCAATCGCGTTCAAATGGTTGGATTCAAGAAATTAGAGAAGATGATAATAGTAATTTATGGACTTCAGATGCAAATGGTGGCTTAAGTTTTTTAAATAGGTCTAAGGATGTTTGGGAGAATTATAGAAATCCTATTAGAGACTCTATTAGAAATACAAATAAAAAATTGCCCATTTATTTGGGAGTAATTGCTAAGATGCAAATCGATAATAAAAAAGAAAAAATTTGGATGGCTACCTGGGGTATTGGTTTGTTGGAATTTGATATAACAAAAAAACAATTCAAACAATATTTAGTTCACCCTCAAGATTCTATTAAATATGGTTATAATGAATTAATTACCCAAATAAAATATTTTCACAACAAATTGATAGTTGCAACAGATGTAGGTCTTCAATATTTCGATACTGCATCTAAAAGATTTTCTAAAATATTTAATTTAAAGGATTCTATTTTCATTACTCAACCAAATGATTTTCAATTAGAAGGAGACAAATTGTATGTAGCCACAAAGTATGGAGCTTTCATATATGATCTTACCAAAAACAGTCATTTTATATTCACAAATAAAAAAGGGGTTGTAGAATCAATAAGTTCCAATGCAATAAATAGCGTCTATCATAGTAAATCCAGTGATTATTTATGGCTAACATTTCTTAATCAAGGTATTGATATCATTAATTTAAAAAATTTAAAAATAATACATATAAATAATCAAGTTTCTAAGCAATATGGCATAACTCAAAGTGATTATACTTCGATTATTGAAGACAAGGATAATAATATTTGGCTAAGTGGGAATCATTCTGGAGGTGTTACGAAATATGATCCGGGCAAAAGAAAATTTGGAGTGTATAAAAAAGATTTCCCTGGTGATTTTAATTTAGGCTTTTCAATGACATGGGGTGTTTTTTTAGATAGCAAAAACCATATTTGGGTAGGGCAAGATGAGCCACATGGAGGTATTTATGAAATAGACCGTTTAAATAACACAAAGAAAAAATATTTGCAAAATGAAAAATTAAATTATTTAAGAAGATGGTCATTTTCTGAAGATGCATATGGGAATATCTTTACAATTAATAATACACCTGATGGGGCAGAAATACATTTAAAAAAAGCGGGGAATAATAATTTTGACGCCTTAGGGCTTATAAAAAAAATTGCGCCAAACTTTTCTGGGTTTGGCAATTGGAATACTTTTTTAACTTATAATCACCAATTGGTATTAGCGGGTGAGAAGCCTGTTATTATATCAGATTCAAATGGTAAACAATCCTTTCTTATTTTAAAGATGCCGAAAGAATTGTCAAAAGGAATTTTTGGCGTATACAGAAAATCAAAATTTGAACTATATATTCAAAATGATGAAGGGGTATTTGTATGGGATGAAAAAAATAACCGCGTTACATGTTTGACAAAATATATTAAAAATTATTATGCAATTGATGATTCTAGAGACATATCTTTTGCAGTAGTTGACGACAAACTCATATTTATTGCTACTTATGGGAATGGACTTATGAAACTTGATTTAGAAAAAAATACAAAAACATTTCTAACAAAATCGGATGGTATTCCTAATCTTGACTTATACGATATGTTATTGGGGAATGACAAAAACCTATGGATTTCATCCAATTTTAGTCTAATCCGATATAATCCTAATACTAATAAGTTCAGAAGTTTTGGCACATCGGAAGGAATTCAAGACTTTGAATTCAATCAACATTCCTACTACCAGGCTACTTCTGGAGAATTGTTTTTTGGGGGCATAAAAGGGATCAATTATTTTTTTCCAGACTCTATAAAAGATAATTCTAAGCCGCCTGTAGTTATTATTCAAAAAATGACCAAAAAGGATAGCACCCTTTATATTGAATCTGCAAATTCTACAAAAGAATATACCATTAAATATGATGAGAATAATTTATCATTTGATTATGTAGCATTTAATTACAGAGATGCGATGCATAATAAATATGCCTATAAAATGGAAGGCTATGATAAAAATTGGATAAGTGTTGGTGCAAGACGTTTTGCGAGTTATACAAATTTGCACGAGGGTACTTATACATTTAAGGTAAAGGCAGCTAATATTGATGGTATATGGAATGAAGAAGGTGCAAAAATGGTTATTCATATTTTGCCACCACCTTGGAGAACCTGGTGGGCATATTTATTGTATACTTTATTTACTGCTAGCTTTATCTATACTTTTTCAAAGTACCGTGAAAAACAACAGTTTAAGAAACTTGAAAATGAACGTAAAAATTCTGAGCTAGCTGCTGCTAAAGATTTACAAGAAAGACTATTGCCTAAAACTTTACCGCACATTGAAAACTTAGACATCGCAGGCTATCTCAGAACTTCTACGGAAGTAGGTGGTGACTATTACGATTTTTTTGAACAGTTAGACGGTTCATTATATGTAATATGTGGAGATGCTACTGGGCATGGAACCCCTTCTGGAATGTTAGTTTCCATCACTAAAGCTGGTATTATCGGCCTCCCCCAAATGAGTCCTAAAGACATGCTACATGAATTAAATCGTGTGATTAAAAAAGTGGATTTAGGAATATTGAGGATGAGTTTAAATATTGCCTTAATCAAGGATAATCAATTAACAATTAGTTCAGCGGGAATGCCTCCTTATTTTATCTATAGAGCCCAAACCCAAACTACAGACGAAATTCAACTTTCCGGAATTCCATTAGGCAGTTTTAATAATGTAGAATATGATCAAACTACCACCACGTTCCAAAGAGGAGATATTTTAGTAATACTATCTGATGGATTGCCTGAAGCTCCAAATTTAGAGGGTGAATTATTTGATTATGCTAAAATGCAGAATCTCATTTCAAATTATGGTAACTATAATGCGCAGGAAGTAATTGATAATTTAATGTCAGAAGCCGATGCCTGGCTCTCCGGCAAGCATAACCCTGATGATATCACATTAGTAATAATCAAACATACCTAACAATAAAAAAAACATCAAAAATCAAAATTTCAATAAATGAAAAAACCCACAGTTGAACTTAGGCTGCCAATTATTCCCAATATGGAATTAATTGCAACTCAAACAGCAGAAGTAATCGCCAGGCATATGAATCTTACCGAAGATCAAAGTGCAGAAATTAGTATGGCGCTTATCGAAGCATGTATCAATGCTTTTGAACATTCAAAAGCAGATAATAATGTTTTTATTAATTTCTTAATCGAAGACGATTCTTTGATTATAAAAGTAATTGATCAGGGTCTTGGCTTTGATAAAACAAAAGTGGAAATTCCAAAAATTGAAAATAAAATTGGAAAAGATGAACGTAAGCGAGGATGGGGATTGCACTTAATTCAAGAGTTGATGGATTCAGTCGAATTTGAATCTAATAGCGATGGTACCACCGTTACAATGAAAAAAAATATCAAACAATAATAAATAAAGACATGAATACATTTATAAAAAGTACCAAAGAAGCAAATCAAATTGTTATTATCGAAACTGATGGTTATTTAAACAACGAAGGTGGAGAAGCAATATCAGCTATTTGTTATGAAAAAATGAAATTAGGACAAAAGAAATTTTTAATAAATATGGCCGGCACTAAAGTGGTAAATAGTATTGGCGTTTCAATTATAATTGAAATTATTGAAAAGCTTCAAGAAGTTACTGGTAAAATTGGATACTATAATTTAGCTCCCATTGTTTCTAAAACATTTAATATAATGGGACTTACAAAATATTCAACTGTATTTAACTCGGAAGAAGAAGCATTGAGTAATTTATAATGAATAAACATTATAATTTAAAAAATTCACAATTAAAGTATCTTGAATTAGAAACTTTATTGGACATTACAAATGAGCTAAGCTCATTTGATAATGTTTCAATTTTACTTCAAGAGATTTTAATTAAATCCTGTGCTATACTTAATGCATCTTCTGGTTTGATTTTAATGCAGGATAATAATTCTGATTTATTTCAAATAGAGGCTGAGTTTAATATTGATGCTAAAGCATTAAAGGGTATCATTTTCAATAAAAAAAGAGGCTTCTTTAATGAAGTATATCAAAATAGAAAAGCCATACTTATTGATATTACTGCCGATCCATTTTTGTCGAAAACAAATTGTACTCATGGTTTAATTGCCCCATTATTAAATAAGAAAAATTTAGCTGGGTTGATTGTTTTATTTGATAAGGAATCTCGAGTTGGCATTTCTGCCTTTGATGAATCAGATATGAATATGCTTGCTTGCATTGCTTCTCAATCTGGTATAGCCTATAATAGTATCAAGTTGATTGAAGATATTAAAGAAGCAAAAACATACAATGATAATGTGATGCATTCTATTGTTACAGGTGTATTTACTACTAATTTAATGGGAGAAATAAATCATGTTAATAGAGCAGCAGCATCTATTATCAATTTAGAACGAGAATTGATCATAGCTAATCATTATGAATATATATTCGAGTCTAATGAAATTGTTAATCAACTGATTTCTAAAAGTGAACTTGAGCTGCAAACTGTTTCAGAAAGGCAGATTCAAATTAATTGCAATGGTAAGTCTACTTCTGTTAACATATCAGTTTCACCCTTATTAAACGATAATAGCGAAGCAATTGGTTCTGTAATAGCCATGGAAGATTTATCTAATTTGGATAAATTAAAATCAACCTTTAAAAAGTATGTATCTAAACAAATTGTGGATCAGCTTTTAGAAAACGAAGCCATGCTAAATTTAGGGGGACAAGAACAAGAAGCCACTACTTTATTTTCAGACATTCGAGGGTTTACATCTATGTCTGAATCCATGGCACCAAAAGAAGTGGTGGAGACACTTAATGAGTATTTTGACTTAATGATTGAAATTATATTTAAGCACAATGGTACTTTAGATAAAATTATAGGGGATGAATTAATGGTTATATATGGTGCTCCCATTTCTACTGAAAAAGATACTGAGAATGCCTTGCTAACTGCCATTGAAATGCAAGAAAAATTAATTGAATTTAACTTACAAAGAATAGTTCATTCCAAGCCTCCTATAAAGATAGGGATTGGTATTAATAGAGGTAAGGTGATTAGTGGCAATATTGGATCTCGCCAGCAAATGAACTATACTGTTATAGGGGATTCTGTAAACCTGGCTTCTAGGTTATGTTCACATGCCAAAGAAGATGAAATTATTATTTCTGAATCGGTTTGGGCTCAGGTAAAAGAGTGTAACAGGTTTAAATGTAGGGAATTACAACCTGTAAAAGTAAAAGGGAAAACTCAACCAATCGAAATAAAAGAAATTCTACATCAGCGACCTGACTTTAATTACGAAGTGGCTTATAAAATTCTTGAAAATTTCTTAATAAATCATTTGCCTAAAGATTACACTTACCATACCATTGATCATATTCGGGATGTGGTTATTCAATCGGAAAGAATTGCAAAAAATGAAAAAATAGATAAAGAAGATATAGCTGATTTAATGTTAGCTGCCTGGCTGCATGATGTTGGTTATATATGGGAACCTTCTCGGCATGAAGGCAGAGGAGCGGAATATGCTTCGGCTGTGTTAAAAGCCATGGATTTTCCAATTGGAAAAATTAATACAATTACGGGAATGATTTTAGCAACTAAAATTCCCCAAACCCCTACCAATACTTTAGAACAAATTATTTGTGATGCCGATTTAGATTATTTAGGAACAGAAACATATTCCGAAAATAGTCTGTTGCTTTTGCAAGAATTAAAACTAAAAAAGGAGTATTCTGAATTTGATTGGTTAAAAATTCAATTTCAATTTTTATCTCAACATGTTTATTTTACCCAAACAGCAAGAACTAGCAGAAATAAATTTAAAGCTGAAGTTTTAAATGATATTAAAATACAAATTAAATCTTACGCATAATGTCAGAAGCAGGACATAGTCCTAATAAACTTAATTTTCAATTAGATCGTATTTCATTTTTTACTGATGGTGTTTTTGCCATTGCTATTACTTTAATGGTCATTGAATTTAAAGTACCCGTTATTGATCATGCTACAGATCAGGCATTATGGGAATCTTTGAAAGGCATGGCTTGGAAAATGTTAGGGTTTAGTATTAGCTTTTGTATTGTTGGTTATTATTGGTCGGTACATCATCGAATTTTTGGCTATGTAGAAAGATATACTTCTCGTTTATTGTGGTTGAATTTATTATTTCTTTTTTCTGTAGTTCTTTTACCATTTACTTCTGGCTTATTGGGCGAATACGCATCAGAAAGTCAACTCCATTTACCTTATGCGGTTTATGTAATTAATATTTGTTTAACCGCAACCATGAACGCTATTTTATGGTTTTATTTAACTAATCAACATTTAG